>JANOCM010000165.1:0-2269 GCA_031412175.1 Alphaproteobacteria bacterium | reverse complement strand
CCAGGTCAGCTGCTGGATGTCGGGATCGCGGCACAGCTTGACGAAGCGTTCGCGCATGTTGTCGCTGCGGTACCAGAACCACTGCATCATGCCGAGCACCATGAAGACCTGGCCATGCGCCTTCATGAACTTCTTGCGCGCTGTCTTGAGCGCGGCGGGGTCGCCGGTCTTGAGGAAAGCGCTCGCCGATTCGGCGGCGAGCCGGCCGGCGGTCATCGCGTAATAAATGCCCTCGCCCGATGCTGGTGCGACGACACCAGCGGCATCGCCGGCGACGACGACATCCTTGCCATTGTCCCAGCGCTTGCGCGGTTTCAGCGGGATCGGCGCGCCTTCGACGCGGATGGTCTTGAAGGCGTCGAGCCCGGTCTGCTCGCGCAGCCGCGCCACGGCATCGCGCATCGCGAAGCCCTTGACCGCGCTGCCGACGCCGACACTGGTCTTGTCGCCGTGCGGGAAGATCCAGGCGTAAAAGTCGGGCGACAGATTGCCCTGGTAATAGATGTCGCAGCGGCCGCCCTCGAAACCGCGAAAGCCTTCCGGTGGCGATTCGATGACTTCGTGATAGGCCGAGACGAAGCGCGGCTTGTCCTCCACCGGCAGCGACGCGCGGGCGACGCCCGAATTGCCGCCGTCGCAGCCGAGGATGACCTTGCCGCGCACGCGTACCGGATCGCTGCCGCGCGCCGCGCCCTTGGGCCGATAGGCGATGACGGCGGTGCCGTCGCTGTCGCGCTCGAGTTCCTCGAAAGTGCCGTCGATCCGCGTCGCGCCGTTGGTGGTGGCGCGCACGCGCAGCCATTCATCGAAGACTTCGCGATCGACAAGGCCGACAAAGCCATCGCCGACGGGCATGTCGACCGCCTTGTTCGATGGCGCGACCATCCGCGCCGACGTGGCGCGCGCACACAATTGGTCGAGCGGCACCTCGAAATCCTTGAGCAGTCGCGGCGGTACGGCGCCGCCGCAGGGCTTGATGCGTCCGGCACGGTCGAGCAGCAGCACCTTGTGCCCGGCGCGGGCCAGGTCGTCGGCCGCCGTGGCCCCCGATGGGCCGCCGCCCACCACGATGGCGTCGTATGTTTCGGTCATGCGATGGCCTCCCTCTCGATGCTTGGTCTGCTGGTGTCGGTAAGGCGCAGCGCAATCAGCGCGGCACCCAGGAACATCATGGATTCAATGGCGAACACGGTTTCAAAGGCCGGCGCATCGGCACCGAAGAATTGCCGCCCGGTATCGACGGCGCCGGCGCCGAAGAACCCGCCCAGGCCGAAGGCAGCCGCCTGCGCCGCGCCCCACAGCCCCATGCGGATCCCCTCATGGCCAGCCTCGCCGCGCCCGGCGAGATCGAGCATCGATCCGATCGCGGCGACAGCGAAGACGCCATTGGCAAAGCCGAGGAGGAACACCGTCGGTGCCAGCGGCCAGCCACGGCCGACCGTCGCCGCCATCGCCAGCGCGGCGAGCGCCGCCGCCGAACCGATGCAGCCGCCGACGATCCAGCGCTTTAGCTTCAGGCCAGCGCGGCCGCCGAACCCATGCCCGCCGACGCCGACGAGAATCATGCCGAGCAGCACGCCCTGGTGCTGGGTGCCCGACAGCGACGTCGATTGCCCCGGCGTCAGCCCGAAGATCAGCCCGGCAAAGGGTTCGAGGATCAAATCCTGCGTCGCATAGGCGAGCATCGAGACAAAGACGAAGATGCTGAACAGCCGCGTCACCGGATCGTCCCAGATTCCGCGCAGCGCCGCGCCGAACGGCACCGGCGGCGCCGTGCGGGTCGCAGCCACCGGCGCGCCGCGGCCTTCGATGCCGTAAACGCCCAGGCAGGCGACGACGAAGGCGCCGCCGGCGACGCCGATCGCCACCTGCAGCAAGCGTTCGGGCGAAAAGGGTTCGAGCAATTTGCCGGCGACGCCGGCGGTGATGACGATGCCGACGATCATCATGATCCAGGTCAGCGATGCCGCCGCCGGGCGCCGCGCCTCGGCGGTGCGGGTTGCCAGCAGCGCCAGCAGCGATGTGCCGGCAGCGCCGACCCCGGCGCCGATCATCGCATAGGCAAGGATCGACAGCGCCAGCGCCGGCCCGAATGCCCCACCCAGCATCACCGTCGCCTGCGTCGCCCGTACGCCGCCGAGCGCCAGCACCGCCATGCCGCCGATGATCCACGGTGTGCGCCGCCAGCCGCTGTCGGAGCCATGGCCCCATTTCGGCCGGCTGAGCTGCACCGCATAGTGAAAGGCGACAAGGCCGGCCGGCAGCGTTG
>JANOCM010000164.1:0-8908 GCA_031412175.1 Alphaproteobacteria bacterium | reverse complement strand
GTCGAGCACAAGCGCGATGTCGTCATCCTGCTCGACAACATCACCCGCCTCGGCCGCGCCTACAACACCGTCGTCCCGTCGTCGGGCAAGGTGCTGACCGGCGGTGTCGACGCCAATGCGCTGCAGCGGCCCAAGCGCTTTTTCGGTGCGGCGCGCAACATCGAGGAAGGCGGCTCGCTGACCATCATCTCGACCGCGCTGATCGATACCGGCAGCCGCATGGACGAAGTGATCTTCGAGGAATTCAAGGGCACCGGCAACAGCGAAATCGTCCTAGACCGCAAGATCGCCGACAAGCGCGTGTTCCCGGCGATCGACATCGGCAAGTCGGGCACCCGCAAGGAAGAACTGCTCGTCGACAAGGCGACGCTGTCGAAGATGTGGGTGCTGCGCCGCATCCTGATGCAGATGGGCACGGTCGACGCGGTCGAATTCCTGCTCGACAAGATGAAGGATTCGGTGACGAACAAGGACTTCTTCGACGCGATGAATCACTAACTTGCCGCAATGCGGCATTCCCACGGCGCTGAATTGCCGGTAATGTCGACTCTATAGTCCGGTCGAGGGGTTTGGGGTTGCGCGTCATCGTCCAGATCCCGTGCTTCAACGAGGAAGCCACGCTGCCGGCGACATTGGCGGCCATCCCGCGCCGCATTCCTGGGGTCTCGGCGGTCGAAATCCTCGTCATCGACGATGGTTCGACCGACCGCACCGTCGCAGTGGCGCGGGCGCATGGTGTCGAGCATATCCTCGTCAACAAGGCCAACATGGGGCTGGGCGCCAGCTTCCGCCGCGGTGTCGACCTGGCGCTGCGGCTGGGGGCCGACATCATCGTCACCACCGATGGCGACAACCAGTATGAAGGCGCCGACATCCCCAAGCTGGTCGCGCCGATCATCGGTGGCGATTACGATATCGTCGTCGGCGACCGCCAGACCGCCGGCATCGCGCATTTCTCGCCGCTGAAGAAACGCCTGCAGCGGCTGGGCAGCATTGTCGCCAGCCGGCTGGCGCGGATCGAGGTGCGCGACGCGGTCAGCGGCTTTCGCGCCATCTCGCGCGATGCGGCGCTGCGGCTCAACATCATGACGAGCTACAGTTTTTCGGTCGACATGCTGGTCCAGGCCGGGCGCAAGAACATGGCTGTCGGCTGGGTGCCGATCCGCACCAATCCCCAGACGCGCGAATCGCGATTGTTCAAGAGCACGGCGAATTTCGTCGGGCGGCAGGGTACGACGATGCTGCGCATGTATGCGATGTACAAGCCGCTGCGGGCGTTCCTGGCGCTGGGATCGGTGTTCCTTGTCATCGGACTGGTGCCCCTGGTGCGCTTCCTGGTGCTGTTCGCGATCGGGCAGGGCGAGGGCAAGATCCAGTCGGTGGTGCTCGGCGGCATCTTTCTCGTCATCGGCATCGTGACGCTGCTGCTCGGGCTGATCGCCGACCTGCAGGGCAAGAATCGCCAGCTCATCGAGACGGTGCTCGAAAAAATGCGGCGCATGGAACTGGAGCCCCACGGCCATCCGTCGCGGCTGGTCGAGGATCGCGATTTCGGCCGGCTCGGCGATGCCGACCTGCCGCACCAGAACACCATCGCGCCGTTCGAGCGGCGTCCGTGACCGGCACGACCACCGCCGACCCGGCGCTGTCCGCGGTCAACCGGACGTTCCACGCCATCCAGCAGCCGATGCGGTTGCTGCCCAATTATTACGCCTGGACCTATGGCCATTTCGGTCGCTGGCTGCGCGGCACGGTGATCGAACTCGGCTGCGGCGCCGGCTGGGGGCTGCCGTTCGTCGTCGATCGCGCCGATCGCGTCATTGCCGTCGATCATGACGACATCCTGTTGCAGGGCATCCGCGACCGTGGCTTGCGCAAGGTCGAAACCGTGCAGGCCGACCTGATGACGGCAGACTGGCCCGAACTCGGCGCCATCCGCGCCGATGCGATCATGATGATGGACGTGCTCGAACATTTTGCCGACGACGCCGCATTCCTGGCGACAGCGAGCCGCTTTCTCGCGCCGGGCGGCGATCTGCTGGTCAAGGTGCCGGCCGGCAGTGCGCATTATTGCGCGATGGATCGCGCCTCGGGCCACTACCGCCGCTATGACCCCGAGATGCTGCGGGCGCTGGCGGCGGCAACCGGGCTGGAGCTCGTCCATATAGCGTCGATCAACCGCGTCGGCGGGCTGGCGTATCGCTTGCGCAAGCGCCGCGAGACCAATTTCTCGCGCAGCTTTGCACCGTGGCAGCTGCGGCTGATCAATCTCGGCATCGGCGCTGTCAGCCTCGCCGATCGCCTGCCGATCGCCGACGGGCTCAGCCTGATGGCCGTTCTGCACAAGCCGGCGTCTGCCCTATGATGTCGGGCCCGGGCCGGATGGCCGAGCTGGTGCGCTTCGGGATGCTGTCGGTCGCCAGCGCCGTCGTGACGCTGGGCTTGCCGATCCTGCTGCACGAACAGTTCGGCACCGATCCGCGAGTCGCGGTGGCCGTCGCCTATCTTTGCGCCTTTGCCGGCAATTTCGTCGTCATGCGGTTTTTCGTCTTCCGCCACAGCGGTAATGCCGCGGCATCGCTGGGGCGTTTCGCGGTGTCGAGCCTGGTGTTCCGCGGCGCCGAATATGCCGCCTTCCTGCTGCTGTTCCGCGCCGGCATGGTCTATTACCTTGCGCAGTTCATCGTCGTCGGCGTGTCGTTCGGGGTGAAGTTCCTGACCATGCGCCACATCGTCTTCAAGCCGTCGCCCGTCGAACCGCAATCGTGACGGGCGCCCTGCGGTTCGGCGTGCCGGTGTGGCTGATCGCCTTTGTCATCCCGGCGCTCGCCTGGGTGGCGATCATCACGCAGGGCAGTTTCAACCTGTTCGGCCCGGCCTATGGCTGGCAGGCCTATAACCACCTCGCGCTGGCGCTGGTCGATGGCCGGCTCGACATCCCGGCCGAAGCGATCGGCGCGGAGGGCCTGTATGTCGACGGCAAGGTGCATCTCTATTATGGGCTGGTGCCGGCGCTGCTGCGGCTGCCGCTGATGCCGTTCCTCGATCTGCGCCAGGTGCCGGTGTCGAATTTGATCGTCTGGGGGATGCTCGTCGCCGGGCAGGTGGCGCTGCAACTGGCGGTGCTGCGCATCTGGCGGGCGACCGGGCGCGACGCGCCGATCGACAAGGTGCTGGTGGTGGTGGTCAGCATCATCCTGTGGTTCGGATCGGGCAGCTTCCTGCTCGTCCAGAACGCCAATCTCTACCACCATCCCTATGCCGCGGCGGCGATGCTGGCAGCGATCTTCGTCGCCATGCTGGCCAGTGATCTGCTCGTCGCCGGGCGCGCGCCGGCCGGGCGGCGGCTGATTCTCTATGCGCTCGTCGCCGGGCTCGCCGTGCATGGCCGCCAGACCTATGCCGTCGGGCTGTATGTCGCGACGCTGGGCCTGCTGTTGCCGTCGCTCGGCGCTTTGCGCGCCGATCCGCGCGGCGCGACGCTGGCGGCGGTGCGGTCGGCGATCGTGCCGCTCGCGGTGCTGTTCGTTGCGGGCGCCGCCTATCTGGGCCTCGGCTATGCGCGTTTCGGGCGGCTGACCAGCGGCTGGTCGGTGCGCGAATGGGGCTTCGGCCGCATTCAGCCGTGGAGCGACCGGCTGCAGACCTTCGTCGACCAGCAGTTCAGCCTGGTGCGCATCCTGCCCAACATCCGCTATGACCTGATCGGCGGCGCGCGCTGGCGCAATGAAACGATCAAGGCGCTTGGCGGCGGCACGGTCGAGATCCACAGCTACAGCTCGGTGCATTACATCCTGTTCGCGCCGCTGGCGCTGCTGCTGGCGGGGCTGGGCGCCTGGCTGTTGTGGCGGCTATGGCGGCGCGGCGACCCTACCGCCGGGCCGTTGGGGCTGGCGGCGCTCGGCCTGCTGGTGACGGCGCTGCTCCAGCTCAGCTATGGCACGATGGACTATCGCTACACCGCCGAATTGTGGCCGCTGCTGACCCTGCTGCTGCTCGTGGCGTTGCGCCATGCCGATACGACGCGGCTGGCGCTGCGCTGGCGGCCGGCGGCGATGGCGGTGATGGTCGGGCTGACGGCGATCTCGCTCGCCTATGTGGCGACACGGCCGCGCGCGCTCTGGTACGACGCGCCGCGCGGCGAGGGATCACTCACCCAGCCGCTGCCGGCAAAATTGGCGGCGCTGGCGACGGCGCCGGGCAGCCGCGACCCGGCGATCGAGCCGATCCGCGAGCGGGTCGGCGATGGTCATTATGTCGGGGTGTTCCCGCGCTAGCGCCTACAGCGCCGCCGCGACCTCGGGCGAATTCCACTTCAGCGTGCCGGCGACGCGCCACACCTCGCGGCCCTTTTCGTCGTACAGGATCGAAACCGGCAGGCCACGGGCGCCCAGCGCCTCGGCGAACGACCCGGGCTGGTCGAGCATCGGCTGCAGTGTCTTGAACTTGCCGGGCTTGAAGAATTTGTTGACCGCCTGCCAGCCCTCCATGTCCTGGCTGATCGGCAGGATGACGAGCTTGCCGGCGCGCGCCGCCGCCAGCGTGTCGAGCGCCGGCATCTCGGCGATGCACGGCGCGCACCAGGTCGCCCACAAATTGACCAGCACGCGCTTGCCGCGCCACGCGGCAAGGCTGGTCTTGGCGTTGGGCTTGCGTTCGAAGGCCGTTTTTGGCGCGGGCGTGCCGGCGTGGCTGCGGTCGATGCTGTTGATCGGCGCGGCAGCAACGGTCGCCGCGCTGGCGGCGCCATTGGTGCCGGCGCCGTCACAGGCGGCCACGGCCAGCCCGGCGGTGGCAACCAGCAGCAGCCTCGCAATATCGACGCGCATCGATTTTTCCTGTCCATTGGGAGAAGTGCCGGAGATAGCCATGCCGCCCGGCAGCGACAAGCGGCGATGGCATCGTGTCGCGACCGGATGGGGGCATTGATCATGACGGTATCACGGCGCGAGGCCTTGCAGATGGCGGCACTGGGGGCGGCAGCCGCCTTGCCGGCCGCCGCGCACGCCGCCCCGCTTGCTTGCGGGCCGGACGCGATTCCCCTATCGCCGCGGGACACGGCCAGCGGCGGGAGCGGAACCATCACCACGGGCAGCGACAGCGACAGCGCCGGCGAAACGGCAGCACAGGGTGCCGCGAACAGCCTGTGGGGCGGGCGCTTCGGCGCCGGGCCCTCCGCCGTGATGCGCGAGATCAACGCGTCGATCGGCGTTGACAAAAGGCTGTGGCGGCAGGATATCGCCGGCAGCCGCGCCCATGTCGCCATGCTCGGCGCGCGTGGCATCGTGTCGCCCGCCGATGTCGCGGCAATCGACAAGGGCCTCCAGCAGATCGCCCGCGAATATGAAGCCGGCGGCCTCGTCGAGGACCTGGCGCTCGAGGATATCCACCTTCACGTCGAAACGCGGCTGAAGGCAATCATCGGCCCGGCGGCCGGCCCGCTGCACACCGCCCGCAGCCGCAACGACCAGGTGGCAACCGATTTCCGGTTGTGGGTGAAGGCGGCGTGTGCGGAGGCCGATGCGGCGCTCGCCGGGCTGGTCACCGCGCTGCTGGCGCGCGCCGAACAACATGCCGAAACCATCATGCCGGGCTTCACCCATCTCCAGGTCGCCCAGCCGGTGACGCTCGGCCATCACTTGATGGCCTATGTCGAGATGCTGACGCGCGATCGCGGCCGCTTTGCCGATGCGGCGCGGCGCATGGACCAGTGCCCGCTCGGCGCCGCGGCGCTCGCCGGCACCAGCTATCCGATCGACCGGACGATGACGGCCAAGGCGCTGGGCTTTGCTGCGCCGACTCGCAACAGCCTCGATTCGGTGTCGGACCGCGATTTCGCGCTCGAATATCTAGGCGCGACGCACATGACCGGGCTGCACCTGTCGCGGCTGGCCGAGGAGATGATCATCTGGGCGAGCCAGCCCTATGGTTTTGTCACCCTGCCCGATGCCTGGAGCACCGGCAGCAGCATCATGCCGCAAAAGCGCAACCCCGATGCCGCCGAACTGGTGCGCGCCAAGGCCGGGCAGTTCCTCGGCGCCTTCACCCGCCTGTCGGTGGTGATGAAGGGGCTGCCGCTCGCCTATTCGAAGGACATGCAGGACGACAAGGTGACGGTATTCGCCGTCCACGACGATCTCGGGCTATGCCTTGCCGCGATGAACGGCATGGTCGCCTCGATCACCTTCAACGCAGGCAAGATGCGCGCCGCCGCTGCCAGCGGCTTTTCGACCGCCACCGATCTCGCCGACTGGCTGGTGCGCGCCGGCGGCGTGCCGTTCCGCGAGGCGCATGAGATCACCGGGCGCTGCGTGCGCGTCGCCGAGGCCAAGGGCGCCGATCTCAACGGCCTCAGCGATGCCGAGCTTGCCGCCGTCGATGCGCGCATCACGCCGGCGGTGCGCAGCGTGCTGTCGGTCGAAGCCTCGGTCGCCAGCCGCACCAGCTTCGGCGGCACCGCGCCGGCGAACGTGCGCGCCGCCATTGCCGCAGCAAGGGCAAGCCTGTGAAGCGCACCGCGCTGATCGCGCTGCTGCTCCTCGCCGCCTGCGGCAAGCAGGGCAAGCTGACGCCGGTGCCGCCGCGCCCGGCGCCGTTGCAGGCCGCCGAGACGGTGAAGCCGAAAACCGCCGAGGACATGCTGCAATTGCCGACGCAATCGGCGCCGGCGCGGGTCGATGATCCGGTGAGGAACGCCCAGCCGCGCGCCGACGACCGTTTCAACCTGCCGCCGCCGCAATAAGAGCCCCGAACATGGACCATTTCGAAATCCGCGGCGGGGTCATGCACGCCGAAGGGGTCAGCCTCGAAATGCTGGCAGAAAAGGTCGGCACGCCCTTCTACTGCTATTCGACCGCGACGATCGAGCGGCATTTCCGGGTCTTTGCCGATGCCGTCGCCGGGCTGGGCAATGGCGACCCGCTGGTGGCGTTCGCGGTCAAGGCCAATCCCAACCTGTCGGTGCTGGCGACGCTCGCCAGGATGGGCGCCGGCGCCGATGTCGTGTCGGGCGGCGAACTGGCGCGCGCGCTCGCCGCCGGCGTGCCGGGCAACCGCATCGTGTTTTCGGGCGTCGGCAAGCAGCCGCACGAGATGGCGGCGGGCATCGAGGCCGGCATATTGCAGTTCAACGTCGAATCCGAAGCCGAGATCGCCATGCTCGCCGCGGTTGCCGCCGCGCACGATGCCCGCGTCGATATCGCCATCCGCGTCAACCCGGCGGTCAACCCCGGCACCCATGCCAAGATTTCGACCGGCGGCCAGGACAGCAAGTTCGGCATTCCGATCGAGCGCGCCCATGCCGCCTTCGTGATGGCGGCGGGCCACGCCAGCCTCAACCCCGTCGGTGTCGCCGCGCATATCGGCAGCCAGTTGACCGATCTCAGCCCCATCGAATCGTGTATCGGGCGGCTGGGCGAACTCGCCGCCGGCCTGCGCGCCGCCGGCCATCCGGTGACGCGCATCGATGTCGGCGGCGGGCTCGGCGTGCCCTATCGCGCCGACCAGCCGGCACCCCCCGAACCTGCCGTCTATGCCGCGATGGTGGCGCGCGCGACGCTGGGCTGGGATTGCCGGCTGATGTTCGAACCCGGCCGCATGATCGTCGGCAACGCCGGGGTGATGGTGGCGGGCGTCATCCTGGTGAAGGACGGCACGACCAAGACCTTCGTCGTCACCGATGCCGGCATGAACGATCTGCTGCGCCCGTCGCTTTATGGCGCCTGGCACGATATCCGCGCGCTGCGGCCGGTCGCGGACCGCATGACGGCGACGGTCGTCGGCCCGGTCTGCGAGAGCGGCGACACCTTTGCCGAGGATCGCGACATGGAAGCCGTCGGCGCCGGCGACCGCATCGCCTTCATGACCGCCGGCGCCTATGGCGCGACGATGGCGAGCACCTATAATTCGCGGCCGCTGGTGCCCGAGGTGATGGTCAGCGGCGACCGCTGGGCGGTGGTATCCGAGCGCAACCAGCCGGCAGCGATGCTGGCGCTCGATACCCGCGCACCCTGGTTGTAGCGCGCGCCCGTGAAACCGCTAACCAGCTGGCAAGTTGTATCGGGCATGGACGAAACGCAGCAGTGAACGGAACAGCGACATGACGATCAAGACGGTGAAGACCGCGGTGTTTCCGGTCGGCGGCCAGGGCACGCGCTTCCTGCCCGCCACCAAGGCGGTGCCCAAGGAAATGCTGCCCGTCGTCGACAAGCCGCTGCTGCAATATGCCGTCGACGAGGCGCTCGCCGCCGGCATCGAGCGGCTGGTGTTCGTCACCGCGCGCGGCAAGAGCGCCGTGGAGGATTATTTCGATGTCGCTGCCGAGCTCGTCGCCAGCCTGACCGCCAAGGGCAAGCATGCCGAACTCGCGGTGCTCGCCGATACCCAGCTCGATCCGGGCCGTATCGCCTATGTCCGCCAGCAGGAGCCGGCAGGCCTCGGCCATGCCGTCTGGTGTGCGCGGCATTTCATCGGCGACCATGCCTTTGCCGTGCTGCTGCCCGACGAACTGCTGTGGAACCCGGCGGCGCCGGCGCTTGCCGAGATGCACGACGCTTATCAGCGGCTCGGCGGCAATCTCATCTCGGTGCTCGAAGTGCCGGCGGAGCACACCCATCGCTATGGCATCGTCACGCCGGGCGCCATTGACGGCAAGATCACCGAGGTGCGCGGGCTGGTGGAAAAGCCCTCCGCCGGCACCGCGCCGTCGCGCCTCGCCGCCATCGGCCGCTACATCCTGCAGCCCGAGGTGATGGACATATTGGCCGCCGGCAAGCGCGGCGCCGGCAACGAGATCCAGCTGACCGATGCAATGGCCGAACTGATCGGCGTCCAGCCGTTCCACGCGCTGACCTTCACCGGCACCCGCTTCGATTGCGGCGACAAGGCCGGGCATGTCACCGCCAATATC
>JANOCM010000163.1:0-7201 GCA_031412175.1 Alphaproteobacteria bacterium | reverse complement strand
CGGAGCTGCTCGATGCGTTCTTCATCCTCAACATCGCGATCTCGCTGATCGTGCTGATGGTGGCGATCAACACGCGGAAACCGCTCGATTTCTCGGTGTTTCCGACGGTGCTGCTGTTTGCCACCCTGCTGCGGCTGTCGCTCAACGTCGCCTCGACCCGCGTGGTGCTGGTGCACGGCCATGAAGGCACCGCGGCGGCCGGCCATGTCATCGAAGCCTTTGGCGCTTTCCTCGTCGGCGGCGATTATGTCGTCGGCATCTTCGTTTTTGCCGTGCTGATGATCATCAACCTCGTCGTCATCACCAAGGGCGCCGGGCGGGTATCCGAAGTCGCTGCGCGCTTCACCCTCGACGCGCTGCCCGGCAAGCAGATGGCGATCGACGCCGATCTCAACGCCGGGCTGCTGACCGCCGACGAAGCGCGCGCCCGCCGCGCCGAAGTCACCACCGAGGCGGATTTTCACGGGAGCATGGATGGCGCGTCGAAATTCGTGAAGGGCGATGCCGTCGCCGGCGTGCTGATCCTCGCCATCAACATCATCGGCGGGCTGATCCTCGGCACCGTCCAGCACGACCTGCCGATCGGCGAGGCGGCGCGGGTCTATCTGCTGCTCGCCATCGGCGACGGGCTGGTCGCGCAGGTGCCGGCGCTGCTGCTGTCGATCGCCGCCGCGATGGTGGTGACGCGGGTGGGGTCGGAGCTCGATCTCGCCGGCCAGGTCAGCAGCCAGTTCGCGCAATCCGCGAGCTGGGCACCGGTCGCGGTCATCCTGGCGCTGCTGGCGATGCTGCCGGGGATGCCGCATCTGGTCATCCTTGCCGCCGCTGCCGGGGCGGGGTGGATCGCGTGGAAACTGCGCAAGCCGGCAGTCGTGGCGAGCGCCGTCGAAACCCCGCCGCCGGCGGCGACGATCGAATGGGCCGAAGTCTCGGACGTCGCTCCCGCCAGCCTCGACATCGGTTTCGGGCTGGTGCCGCTGGTCGATGAAGCGCGCGGCGCGCTGCTGATGGCGCGCATCACCGGCATCCGGCGGCAATTGTCGAAGCAGCTGGGGTTCGTGCTGCCGCCCGTGCGGGTTCGCGACGATCTCGCGCTGGCGCCGTTCGCCTATCGCATCGCCATCGCCGGGGTGACAATGGGCGAGGACCTGGCGTTTCCCGACGACATGCTGGCGATCGAGGCCGGGCCGATCGAGGCGGAAATCGCCGGCCGCCCGGTCAGCGATCCGGCATTCGGCCTGCCGGCACGCTGGATCGCCCCTGAGGAGGCCGATCTGGCGACCGCGGCGGGCTATACCGTCGTCGATGCCGCCTCGGTCATCGGCACGCATCTCAACCATTTGCTCGCGGCCCATGCCCATCGGCTGATCGGGCAGGACGATGTGCAGGCGATGCTCGACACGCTGGCCGAATCGGCGCCGGCGCTGGCCGCGGGGCTGGTGCCGAAACTGTTGCCGCTCGGCACCGTCACCATCGTCGTGCAGCGGCTAGTCGAAGAAGGCGTGCCGGTGCGCGACACCCGCACCATCGTCGCGGCGCTCGCCAGCCATGCCGCGCGGGTGCAGGACCCGGCCGAGCTCGCCGAACTGGTGCGCCCGGCGCTGGGGGCGGCGATCATCCAGACGCTGGCCGGCTTGCGTGAGCCGGTCGCGGCGATCGCGCTCGATCCGGTGCTCGAAAACCTGTTGGCGGCGGCGGTGCGCGCAGCGCCGGGCTCGGCGTGGCCGTTCGACCCGGAACTGGGGCAGCGCGTTGGCGAGGCGATCGGCGCCGCCGCCGAAGGCCTGATCGCCGACAACCGCCGCTTTGCCATCGTCACCACGCCCATGGTGCGCCGCGCGTTGTGGGCGCTGCTGCGCGTGCGACTGCCGCAGCCGGTGGTGCTCGCGTTCACCGAAATCCCCGATGACCGCACCGTCGATGTCGTCGCCGTTGTTGGGGGCCGCGATGCGCCGCAATTCCAGACCGAAGGAGCCTGAACCAATGGATGCTCGCCTGGGCCTTGATCCGGCACTTTATGCGCCGGCGCGGCTTGCCCGCACCGATCCCGAACGGCTGGTGTCGTCGCACCTGGGGCTGGTGCGCAAGATCGCCTGGCATGTCCACGCCCGGGTGTCGTCGGCGATCGATGTCGAGGATCTGGTGCAGATCGGCATGGTCAGCCTGATCGAGGCGGCGCGTGCCTTTGAGGACCGCGGCCATGCGGCCTTTGCCACCTATGCGACGGTGCGGATTCGCGGCGCGATGATCGACCAGTTGCGAAAAGGCGCCACGCTGGTGCGATCGGCGATGCGGCGGCGGCGCGAATGGGGCATCGTGCGCGCCCATCTCGAAGGCTTGCTCTGTCGCACCGCCACCGACGCCGAGATGGCCGAAAAGCTCGAGCTGACGGTCGAGGCCTATCGGTCGGGCATGGCAGCGACCCATGCCGTCCACACCGAATCGATCGACGATGTCTATTCGGATCACAGCGACTGGTTCGCCGACGATACGCCCGATGCCCACGACCAGCTTGAATCGAAGACGATGCAGGCGGCGATCGCCGGCGCGGTGGCGACCCTGCCCGAACGCGAGGCGATGGTGCTGCAACTGTATTTCGTCGAGGAGCTCAATCTCGAGGAGATCGGCCAGGTGCTCGGCGTCGGCGCGGCGCGCATCTGCCAGATCAAGAAGGCGGCGCTCGGCAAGCTGCGCGGCAAGCTGACCGGCTGGGACGACGATGATGAGGGCGCGCGGCACGACCATTGACCGGCGGGTGGCGCTGGCGCTTTAAGGCGCCGGCATAGCCCCGAGGTGTTTTCTTGTGTCCGACGACCTGCGCCCGCGCCGTTCCGCGCTCTACCTGCCCGCCAACCGTGAATCGGCGATCGCCAAGGCGCGGACGCTGCCGGCCGACTGCGTGATCCTCGACCTTGAAGACGCGGTGCAGCCCGATGCCAAGGATGCGGCGCGCGATGCGGCGCTGGCGGCGGCCAATGCCGGCGGCTGGGGCGGGCGCGAACTGCTGCTGCGTGTCAACGGGCTCGGCACGCCATGGTCGGATGCGGACTTTGCCGCGGCGCGGGCGGGCGCCTTCGACGCGCTGGTGGTGCCCAAGGTCGACAGCGCGGCCGATGCGGCGCGCGCCGTCGACATGGCGGAGGGGAAGCCGGTATGGGCGATGATCGAAACGCCGCGCGGCGTGCTGGCGGCGCCGGCGATCGCCGCGGTTCCGGGGGTCAGCGCGCTGCTTGCCGGGATGGCCGACCTCGCCAAGGACCTGCACGCGCGGCCCGATGCGGCGCGGACGCCGCTGCTCTACAGCCTGTCGGCGATCATCCTCGCGGCACGGGCGGCGGGCAAACAGGCGTTCGACGGGGTATTCACCGATATTCACGATGCCGCCGGCTTCGAGGCCGAGGCGCGACAGGGGCTGATGCTCGGCTTTGACGGCAAATCGCTGGTGCATCCGTCGCAGGTCGAACCGTGCAACCGGGTGTTTTCGCCGAGCATCGCCGACATCGCCGACGCGCAGGGGTTGATCGCCGCCTATGAGGCTGGGCTGGCCACCGGGGCCGGGGTGACGACGTTCAAAGGCAAGCTCGTCGAGGTGCTCCACGTCGCCGAGGCGCGGCGGGTGCTGGCGCTAGCGGCGGCGCTCTAATTCCCTCCCCCATGCGGGGAGGGCGACTCGGCACCAGCCGAGCGGGGTGGGGGTTCACAAACTCCGACGCGAGCAACCCCCACCCCGCTCGCGCGAGCGCAAGTCGCCCTCCCCGCAGGGGGGAGGGAGTCAGCTACCCGGTCTTCGCCGCGACCCCGCAGGTCGGACAAAACGGCGAAAACGCGCTCTTGCGTGATGTGCAGCTGTGGCAGTGGTCGAACAAACCGATCCCGCAATGCGGGCAGAAATCGGTGACGCCGTCCTTCAGCGGCACCGGCCGTTCGCAGCCCGGGCAGACGCCCTTGTCGAGCCGCGCCAGCGCCGCATCATAGGTCAGTTCCTTGCGGCGCACCGTATCGGGCTGCGCCTCCTGCAGCCGCTGCTGGGCGAGGTAGCGGTTGAGCGAGATGATCGCGTAGCGGCCGACGAGCACGGTGACGATGATGCCGACGATGAAGCGGACATAGCCGCCATAGCTCGGCAGATAGGGCACCAGCTCGACAAAGAACGCGAACAGCGCAAACAGGATGAAGCCCCAGACAAATGGCCAGTACATTGACTGGCGCTTGCGCGCGAACAGCCAGCCGGCGACGATCAGCAAGGGCAGGGTCAGCGCGAGCCGATAGCCGAAGACGCGCAGCTCCGATTTGCGCATCGCGGCATCATAGGCCTCGTTGGCGATGGCGTTCATCGGCGCCAGCCGGGTCTCGATCGCCTGTTCGCCCTGCTGGGCATCGAGCAGCGCCTGGCGCTGGGCATCGACGGCAACCTGCGCGGTGTTCTGTTCGGCCTTCAAGGCGTCCAGCGCCGCGGTGCGCTCGATCAGCTCGCGATCCTGGCCCGGCTGCGCGGTGGCGTTGCGCGTCGCGACCCAGTTCTGGAACGTGTCCTGGCCGCTGGCATAGGCCTGTTGCGCCGCCTGCAGCTTCAGATTGGCCTGGTCGAGCGCCGTCTGGGCCTCGCCAGCGCGCTGCCGCGCGGCTTCTGCCTGTTCCTTCAGCGGTTGCGCCGCGGGGGGCAGGAAATCCGACTGACGGATCTGGCCATCGACCATCGGCAGGTCGCCGACGATGATGTTGCCCAGCCCGATCAGGAACCCGGCGAAGATCACCGCAATGACCCACAGGCCGCGGTTGAACCATTTTTCCGAGAGGCGCAGCGATTTGCTCATGCCGCCGCTTGTTGCCGGTTCGTTACGTCCGGTCAAATCAGCGGCGTCAAATGCCGGTGTAGGCGCGATACCAGGCGACGAACGCCGGCACGCCGACAGCCAGCGGTGTCGCCGGCGCATAGCCGAAATCGCGGCGCGCTGGGCCGATATCGGCCCAGGTGGCGACGACATCGCCGGGCTGCATAGGCTGCGGGTCGAGGATCGGCACCCGGCCGCACGCCTGCCCAATCAGCTCGACAAGCGTGCCGACGGGCTCGGGCTGGTCGTTGCCGAGGTTGTAGAGCGCATGCGGCGAGACGAAACCGCCGGGTTTTTCGGCGTCATCGTCGCGCGGCGGCCGGTCGAGCGCTGCCAGCACGCCGGCGACGATGTCGTCGATATAGGTGAAATCGCGTTGCAGCGCGCCGCCATTGTACAGTGGCAGCGGCTCGCCATCGAGCACGCGCTGGGTAAAGCGCCAGTGCGCCATGTCGGGGCGGCCCCACGGGCCGTAAACCGTGAAGAAGCGCAGGCCCGTCGCGGGCACGCGATAGAGATGCGCATAGCTTTCGGTCATCAGCTCGTTGGCGCGCTTGGTGGCGGCATAAAACGACACCGGGCGGTCGGCGCGATCATCGACCGACAGCGGCAGCCGCGCCGAATCGCCATAGACCGACGATGACGAGGCATAGACGAGGTGGCGGACCTGCCGGCTGCGCGCCAGTTCGAGGATCTCCAGCTGGCCGGCGAGGTTGCTGTGGGCATAGGCGCGCGGCGCGTCGATCGAATGGCGGACACCCGCCTGGGCGCCGAGATGGACGATGCTGTCGATGCGGTCGTCTCCGATTGCCGACGCCAGCGCTTCCGCATCGGCGAAATCGGCGTGGACGAAGCGAAACCCCGGCGCCGTGCCGATCAGCCGGTCGAGCCGGGCTTGCTTCAGGGCCACCGGATAATAGCTGTTGAGATTGTCGATGCCGATGACGCGATCGCCGCGCGCCAGCAGGGCATTGCTGACATGGGCGCCGATGAAGCCCGCCGCGCCTGTCACCAGAATTGTCATCAATATCCCTCCGCCTTGCGAACTCTTGCGTTGGAAATGCGTTCGCGGCTAGGGGTGGAACGGGTCGATGGGGTCACAGAACCCCGGGATGCGCGAAAAGGGAACGGCAGATTTGTCCATGCTGGCACTTTCCGCACTGACCGCGGCCGCGGCGCTGATGCTCGCGCTGGCCATCGGCAGCCATGCCCGGCCGATCGGCGAGGCGCTGCTGCTGCTCGATTTTCCAGATACCGATGGCGGCCGCAAACGCCATGATCGCATCACCCCGCTGGTTGGCGGGCTCGCGGTGGCGCTGGCCATTGTCGGATCGGCGTGGCTGACCTCGCGGCTGGTGCCCGAGGCGGCGCCGGCGCTGCATCTCGCATGGCTGGCTGCGACCGTGGCGGTGATGTTCGGCATCGGGATCGCCGACGATCGCTTTCACCTGTCGCCGATCCTGCGGCTCGGGGCGGCGATCACCATGCTGCTGCTGGTGACCAGCGATGCCCCCGATTTCAGCCTCGCGTTCCTGCGCTTTTCGGGAATGGACCAGCTGTGGCTGCTCGGCGCCTTCGGTGATGTGTTCACGCTGCTGTGCCTTGTCGGCCTGCTCAACGCGGTCAACATGGCCGATGGCAAGAACGGTATCGTCGCCGGCATGGGGCTGATCTGGACCGGCGTGCTGGCGCTGCACGCGCCGGCAGTGCTGCTGCCGGTGCTGGCGGCCGCCGCTGCGGCGCTGGCAGTGATCTGGTGCTTCAACATGGCCGGCAAGCTGTTTCTGGGCGATGCCGGCAGCTATGCCATTTCGGCGTTCTTCGGCCTCGCGGCGATCTATGCCTATAATCATGATTTCGAAACGATGCGCGCCGACGACGTGGCGGTGATGTTCGCGATCCCGGTGTTCGATACGGTGCGGCTGATGGCGGTGCGCATCCGCCAGCGCCGGTCACCATTCGAAGGCGACCGCAACCATCTGCACCACCACCTCCACGCCAGCATCGGCTGGCCGCGCGGGCTGTGGGTCTATCTGGCGCTGGTGGCGCTGCCCAACGCCGGCGTGGTGATCTGGCCGGGCACCGGCCTCGTCTGGCTGGTCGTCGCGTTCATCGCCTATTGCAGCGTCATGTGGCTGACCCGGTTCAGCGAAGCCGACATCGCCGGCCGCCCGGCAGAATGACGCGCCGACGGCTGCGGCACGATTTTGGGTTGCCGGGGCCGCGCCGCTGACTTAGGTCGCTTGGCTCCGCGATGGGGCGTCGCCAAGTGGTAAGGCACCGGTTTTTGGTACCGGCATTCGCAGGTTCGAATCCTGCCGCCCCAGCCAAGATCCAGAACGGGCATATGGCAGGGGGGATTTGGCGTG
>JANOCM010000162.1:0-11636 GCA_031412175.1 Alphaproteobacteria bacterium | reverse complement strand
GTCATCCTTGCCTTCACCGGGCGCGCAAGCTATCGCGCTGCTCCCGGATGGATCGGTGGCCGAGTGGTCGAAGGCGCACGCCTGGAAAGTGTGTAGGGGTTAACGCCCCTCGAGGGTTCGAATCCCTCTCGATCCTCCGGGGCTGCCAATGGGTATCTTCATAAGATCTGACCCGCCCCGCTCGTAGTGGAGGCCGCAGACTGCGCAATCAAGGCAGCTTGGATATGCTATCGGAGAATCTTTAGAATTGTCACGATGAAGTATCAGATCGGATCGAAGCAAAGTAGATCAACGCACCTATGATCAAAAACATCACGATTATATATACTGCTGTAAGAATTCCGTAGAGCTTTTCCGGAGCTGATACCATTGCGCCGATAAAAAGAGCACTTGTCATCAGCAGCGAAAGGGATGCATTCTTTATCAGTCGCGCCTTTGCCAAACGCAGTTCAGCTGACATGAAATAGCCAGCCCGTTCATGGATAAAAAAATATACAACGGGAGTTGCCACGGCAGCTATTGTGACAACCTCAAGTGAGATTGCCGATGCTCCCCACAGCACAAGCAGGGCCAGGTAAAAGGCCAACCAAACGATCCTGAAAAAAGCCAACGTAACCTCCGTCATGAGCTGGAGCGTTTAGGGTCCACGGGTCGCAAGCTCGGCTTGCAAATCTTCGCCAGTCAGCTTTTCCAGATTGCTTGTCCTCCCTCGATCCTCCGGGGCTCAGTCGCTATCCCGCCCGGCCGCAAGCGCCTTTGCCGATACGCCACCGCCGTTGCCCGCCCCTTCGAACCAGTAGGGTGAGCGATTGCGCGTCCCGGTGGCGACTTCGTTGAGCGTTGCCGCGTCGTACATCCGGCCGCCGAGCATCACCGCGTTGACCTTGTCGCTGTTGCGGATGTCCACGGTCGGATCGGCGTCGAGGACGACGAGGTCGGCGAGCTTGCCGGTTTCGAGCGAGCCGACGTCCTTCGCATAGCCGAGCGAGGTCGCCGGCATGATGGTGCCGGCGCGCAGCGCTTCGATGGGGCTCCAGCCGCCGCGGACGAACGACCACAGCTCCCAATGCGGCCCGAGCCCGGCCTGCTGGCCGTGCGCGCCGATCGACACCTGGATGCCCTTGTCGGCGAGCTTCTTCGCTTCGCGCGCGCTCCAGGCGTCGACATAATCATCCTCGGCGGCCATCTGGCGGCGGACATTCTGCGCCGCGAGCAGCGCCGCGGGAGCATGTTTCGACAGGATCGGATGCTTCCAGACATCGGTGTGCGCGCGCCAATAGGGATCGCCCGCCGGGCCGCCATAGGTGACGACGAGCGTCGGCGTGTAGTTGGTCTTCGTCTGCGTCCAGAAGCTGACGAGGTCGTCGTAGAAATATTCGAGCGGGACATTGTGCTCGACGGTCGAATTGCCGTCGGCGATCAGCGTCACGTCCTGGGTGTAGAGCGAGCCGCCTTCGGGCACGACTTCCATGCCCTCGCGTTGCGCCGCGGCGACGACCATCTGGCGCTGGTCGCGGCGTGGCTGGTTGTAGTTCTTGACGCTGTGCGCGCCGGCCGCCTTCAGCCGGCGGACATGGGCGAGCGCATCGTCGAGGGTGTTGATCTCGGCGTACACATCCGCCGCCTTGGCGCCATAGATGATCTCGCCCGTTGAAAAAATGCGGGGGGCGAGAATTTTCCCGGCGCGCTGCATTTCGGCGGCGACGAAAATCTCGGCGGCGCGCGACGACGGGTCGTGGATCGTCGTCGTGCCCATCGCGAGATTGGCCATCGCCGACCAGTTCTGCTGGGGAATGATGTCGTCGTCGCCCTGTGGCCCGTGCGCATGCGCGTCGACGAGGCCGGGGATGATCGTCTTGCCGGCGACATCGATGGTCTTCGCGCCCGCCGGTACAGCGACCTGGCCGCGCGGGCCGATGGCGATGATGCGGTCGCCGCGGATGACGATGGTGCCGTCGGCGATGATGCCGCCATCTTTCGTGGCCATGGTGACAATGCGCGCGCCGGTCAGCGCGATGGTCGCGCTCGGCTTGTCGGCGGTGACGTCCATTGCCAGCGACACGCCGGTGGTCGGCGGCTTGAACTTGGGCGCATCCTCAGGCGCGGGTGCATTGCCGAACAGCGCGACGGTATCGACGCTGTAGAGCGTCGGGCCATTGCTCCAGTGCAATCTGGCGCCATTGTTCGACCAGTTGATGAAGTCGCCGCCTTCGGCGCTGGCCTTGGTTACCGGCAGCGCGCCGCCCTTCTGGTCGGCCGACAGGTCCTGGTTGCCGGGCAGCAGCGGCATCACATAGGCCTGGTAGTTCTGGCGGAAGGCGACGAACACGCCGTCGGGCGAGACCTGGTAATCGCTGACCAGCTCACCGGTGGCATGGACGCGCTTCGCCTCGCCATTGAGATCGGTGCTGACCAGCTGGCGCTTGCCCTTGTCGGTGCCGAGCATGAAGACGCGGTCGTTGCCGGCGCCGAACTGGGGTTGATTGCCGTCGCGGCTGACGAGGCTTACCGCACCGCCCGCCGCCGCCACCTTGTAGATGCCGGGGTTTTCCGACCAGCGCGCCGAGGTCAGGTAACCGCCCTGGCCGCTTTCGAAGACGATGGTCTTGCTGTCGGGCGAAAAGCGCGGGCGGCTGTAATGGCCGGGGTGGTTGGTCACGGTTTTTGCGGCGCCACCGCTGGCGGCAACGGTGCGCACCTGGCCGAGCCCGGCGTCGGTCCAGCCGATGAAGGCGATCGACTTGCCGTCGCGCGACCATGTCGGCCACAGCTCGAGTTCATCGGTGCCGCCGCGCGTCAGCCGCTGCGCGGTGCCGCCGCCGGCCGGCTTCAGCCACAATTTGCCGAGCGTTTCGAAGACCACCTGCCGGCCATCGGGCGATACGCTCGCCCAGCGCGGCATTTTCGTGGTGAAGCGATCGGGGGCGACATCGACCACCGGGTGGGTGGCATCGATGACGACACGCGTGTCATCGACCTTGAACGGGATTTCGCGCGCACCGCTGCCATCGGCGCCGACGCGGCGGATCTTGCCGCCGGCCCAGAAGACGATGTCGGCGCTGTCCAGGGTCCATGCCATGTTGGGATAGACGCCGGTGACCGCCCAGGTTTCCTGCACATCCTGGTCGAGCGCATCGTAGATCTTGCGCTCCGCGCCCGACACCAGGTCCTTCACATACAGCTTCGACCGCGCCCGTTCGCGGCGGACAAAGGCAATCGACTTGCCATCGGGGGAGGGGGTGGGCCGCACCGCGCCGCCGGCGCCGCTGACCGCCTTGGTCGTCTGGCCGGTTTCGAAATCATAGCGCTCGATGTCGAAGAGGTCGGTGTTGCTGTTCTGGGCATATTCGAAGATCGGCCCGGGCGTGACATTATGCGTGTAGAACAGGCTGCGGCCGTCCGGCGCATAGATCGGCTCGCCGAGTTCCTTTTGCAGCTGCTCGCTGGCGCGCTTGACCAGCGGCACGCCGGCGCCGCCCGAGACATGGAAGAGCCAGACCTCGCCGGTGCCGAGCGAGCGGCCTGTGGTGAAATGCTTTTTCGCGATGATGAAGCGGCCGTCGGGGCTCCAGCTCGGCTGGTTGAGCAGGCGGAAATCTTCCTTGGTCAGCTGGCGCTTGTCGCTGCCATCGACGTTCATCAGCCAGATATTGTCGCCGCCGCCGCGATCGGAGGTGAAGGCGATGCGCTTGCCATCGGGCGAAAAGCGCGGCTGCTGTTCATAGGCGAGCCCTTCCGCGATCCGCGTCGGCGTGCCGCCGGCGATCGGCATGGTGTAGATATCGCCGAGCAGGTCGAAGGCGATCAGGCGGCCGTCGCGCGATACGTCGATGTTCATCCAGCTGCCGTTGTCGACGGCGATGCGGATGCTCCGGGTGGTCATGCCGGTGGGCGCGTTGACATCCCATTTCGGCGGCTTGGGCGGGGTTGCCGGCGCTTGCGCGGCCGATTGGGCGATGGCGGCGCTCGCACCGGCCATCAGGATGATCGTCATTGCCGTCGCGGTGCGAAATGTCATGCCGGAAACCCCAGGTTCGATGCATTCGGATAGGTCGATATCGCGGCGCGGTCACCGGGTTTTTTCGGCACCGGGCCCGACGCGGCGGCGAGCCCGGCATCGTGCCCGGCCACGCCCACGGTTGCTGTCGTGGTCATCAACGATATTGGCGGGCAGGCATCTTGCACAACGCCGGTGAGCCATTAGATTCCGGGCTTGATCGGGGGACATGCGATGAGTCTGGGCAGTTTCTTTTCCAAGCAGTTCGTCGATGTCATCGACTGGACCGACGAGCCCGGCGTCCTGGCGTTGCGTTATCCCATCGCCGACCGCGAGATCCAGCATGGCGGCCAGCTGACGGTGCGCGAGGGCCAGGCCGCGGTGTTCATGACCGAGGGCCAGCTTGCCGACCAGTTCGGGCCGGGCCAGCACACGCTCGACACCTCGACCCTGCCGGTGCTCAGCGCACTCGAACATTGGGACAAGGGCTTCCAGGCGCCGTTCAAGTCGGACGTCTATTTCTTTTCGCTGCGCCAGCAGATCGATCGCAAATGGGGCACCGCCCAGCCGATCACCTTGCGCGACAAGGATTTCGGCACGCTGCGGGTGCGGGCGTTCGGCCGCTATGCCTTCACCATCGGCGATGTCGAAACCTTCTGGCGGACGCTGGTCGGCAATCTCGAACGCTTCACCGTCGATGATGTCGAGCCGCAGCTGCGCGCCGTTGTTGCGACCGCGCTGGCGTCGCACCTGGGGCAGGGCGAGATCGCCTTTCTCGACATGGCGGCGAACCAGCAGGCGCTGTCCGACGCGTTGAAAACCGCGGTCGCGCCGGCGTTCACGGCGCTGGGGCTCACCCTCACCAGCTTCAACGTCGAAAGCCTGTCGCTGCCCGAGGAAGTCCAGGCGGCGATCGACAAGGCGTCGTCGATCCGCGCGCTCGGCGATCTCGACAAATACGCCAAGTTCCAGGCCGCCGACAGCATTGCGGCGGCGGCAGCCAATCCGGGCGGTGTCGCCGGCATCGGCGCCAGCGCCGCCGCCGGCATGGCGATCGGCCAGGCGTTGGGGGTCGGTGGGTTGGGTGGCGGGATGGGTGGCGGCGCGCCGCAGGAGGACGCCTTTGCGCTCATCGGCAAGCTGCACGGCCTGTTGACTGCCGGCGCCATCACCCAGGCCGAGTTCGACGCGAAAAAGGCGGCATTGCTGGCCAAGATCGGCTGAGCCGGTGCTGAACGCCAATTGCCCCAGCTGCGGGGCGCCGATCGCCTTCCGTTCGGCAGGGCTGCCCATCGTCGTCTGCGAATTCTGCCGCAGCACGGTGATGCGGCGTGGGCCGGATCTGGAGCTGATCGGCACGTCGGCGCGGGTCCCCGAAACCATCTCGCCGCTGCAACTGGGTGTGCGCGGCACCTGGGATGGCAAGGCGTTCGAGCTGATCGGCCGGGTGCGTTGGCAATGGCGCGACGATGCCGGGCTGGTCGGCGGCGGCTGGAGCGAATGGCTGGCGCTGTTCGCCGGCGGCGAGGCCGGGTGGTTGGCGGAGGCAATGGGCCGCTACACGATGCTGACGGCGCTGGAGCCGCTGCCCGATGACGACATCGTGGCGCGGGTGATCGCCGGCGACCCGATCGTTCCCGACGTGCTCGTCGAACTGGCGGGCACCAGCTATCGCACCGTCGATGCCCGCACGGCGGAAGCGGTCGGCAGCGAGGGCGAACTGCCGTTCGCGGCGCCGGCGGGCGAAACCGTGTTCGGCGTCGATCTCGCCAATGGCAGCGGCGGCCGGGCGAGCATCCAGAAGCACGGCGATATCGTCACCGCGTGGCGCGGCAGCGCCGTCGCGTTGCGCGACCTGGCGCCCAGGGGCCTGCGCCGCATCGACGGCTGGCAGCCGCCGGGCTGGGCGGCATGACCGATACCCCACGCGCGCTGTCCTGCCCCAATTGCGGCGCGCCGATCGTCGTGCGCGCCGTTGGCAACACCGTCACCGTCGTTTGCGGCAATTGCGGCAGCAGCCTCGATGCCACCGATCCCGACCTTGCCATTCTCAACCAGAGCGTTGCGGCGGGGTCGCGGTCGCGCATCCCACTGGGCAGCCGCGGCTTTCTCGCCGGGATCGAGTGGGAGGCGATCGGTTTCCTCGAACGCAGCGGCGGCGGCGGGTCGTGGCAGGAAACCCTGCTGTTCAACCCCTGGGCCGGCTATCGCTTCCTGGTCGATGATGGCGAGACCTGGCGGTTGGGCACGCCGCTCGACCGGCTGCCGTCCGAAGTCGGCGATGCGGCGACGCTCGACGGCGACCGCTACCAGGCAACCGACCGCTACGACGCGCAGGTCGATTTCGTTGTCGGCGAATTCTACTGGCGCGTTGCGGTCGGTGAAGCCGTCGCCGTCGCCGATTATGAAGGCCCCGGTGACACGACGCTGTCGCGCGAAGCCAATGCCGCCGAAGTCGGCTGGACACGCCTCGAACCGCAGGGCGAGGGCGTTGTCGAGAGCGCTTTCGGCATCGCCGCCGAAGCACCGCCACGCCGCGCCGCGTCGCTCGACGACGAAGCGGCGCCGACGTTCAACACCATCATTGCCGGCATCGCTACCGCGCTGCTGCTGCTGATCCTGATGTTCGGGCCCTGGGCGCAGCAGGTGCTCGTCGAAACCATCGTCGTGACGCCGGACGGGCCGACGGTGACTCAGAAGTTCGGCCCGGTGGTGCTGACGCGCGCCAGCAGCGGCGTCGCGGTGCGCGGCTATGCCGAGCTCGAAAACGCCTGGGTCGATCTGGATTTCGCGCTGGTAAATCGCGCCAACCAGGATCGCTATGACGGCACCACCACCGCCGAACATTATCGCGGCCGCGATTCGGATGGCGAATGGACCGAGGGCGATCGCGGGCCCGAGGTCGGCTTTGCCAGCCTGCCGCGCGGCGAATATGACCTGATCGTCGAGGCGACCGCGCATGTCTGGCCGGCGCGCGGCAGCTGGGATCCGGCGCCGCCCTATGGCGAAACGCCGATTCCGGTGATGGTCGAGGTGACGCGCAACAAGCTTTTCTGGGGGGTCTTGCTGGTGGCGCTGATTGCCATCTGGGCGATCCCGGCCATGCAATGGTTCACCTGGTATCAGGCGAGGCAGGAATGACCAGCATCGGTCGCATCCTGTTCATCGCCTGGTGTACTTTGGTCGTCATCCTGTTCGCCACCGCGGTCAACAACGGCTGGTCGCCGTTCGCGCAGGGCGGACGCGGCGGCGGCGGCATTTTCGTCAGCGGCGGCGGCGGGCCGCGGCACAAATAGGGGGACTGCACATGCTGACCATCAACGTGTTCCTGGCGACCATCGGCTATGCCTTTCTCGGCATCGCGATATTCGTTGTCGGCTTCCGGCTGTGGGACTGGCTGACGCCGACCGACATCTGGAAGGAGATCGCCGAAAAGCATAATATCGCGCTGGCGATCCTGACCGGCGCCATCGCCATCGCCATCGCCATCATCATCGGTGCGGCCATTCATGGCTGAAGCCCCGGCCGGCGACGCGGTAACGCGTCTCGGCCCCATCCTGCTGTTTTCGGCCTTTGTCGTCGCGACCTGCGGGCTGGTCTATGAACTCCTCGCCGGCACGCTCGCCAGCTATCTGCTCGGCGACAGCGTCACCCAGTTTTCGACCGTCATCGGCACCTATCTGTTCGCGATGGGGATGGGCGCCTGGCTGTCGCGCGGGGTGAAGCGCAACGAGCTCGCCGTATTCATCCGCGTCGAAATATTGATCGCGGCGGTCGGCGGCGGCTCGGCGGCGCTGCTGTTCCTGCTGTTCGACCGCGTCGCCGATTTCCGCCTGCCGCTCTATGGCCTGGTGCTGCTGATCGGCACCTTGGTCGGCCTCGAAGTGCCGCTGCTGATGCGGTTGCTCAAGGATCGGCTCGAATTCGGCGATCTCGTGTCGAAGGTGCTGACCTTTGATTACATCGGTGCGCTGGCCGCCTCGCTGCTGTTTCCGCTCGTGCTGGTGCCGCAACTGGGGTTGATCCGCACCGGCTTCCTGTTCGGCCTCGCCAATGTCGCGGTGGCGCTGGGGCTGCTGGCGATGCTGCCGGCGCGCGCCCGGCTGCGCGGCGAAATGGCGGCGGGCATCGTCGTTGCCGCGGCGCTGGTGGCGGGGTTCTTCGGTGCCGAGCGGCTGCAGAAGCTGGCGGAGGTCGCCGCCTATCAGGCGCCGGTGATCTATGCCGCCTCGACGCCCTATCAGCGCATCGTGCTGACCAAGGCCGGCGACGATCTGCGGCTGTATCTCAACGCCAATCTGCAATTTTCGTCGCGCGACGAATATCGCTATCACGAGGCGCTGGTGCATCCGGCGTTGGGGCGGGTGGCGCGGCCGGCGAGGGTGCTGGTGCTCGGCGGCGGTGACGGGCTGGCGCTGCGCGAAATCCTGAAACACCCGGGGGTGGCGGCGATCACCCTCGTCGATCTCGATCCGGCGATGACTCGACTGTTCGGGCAGAGCGCGATGCTGACGCCGCTCAACCACGGCGCGCTGACCGACCGGCGGGTGACGGTGATCAATGCCGATGCCTTTGTCTGGTTGCGCGCCAACCGTCGGCAGTATGACGCGGTAATCGTCGATTTCCCCGATCCGACCAATTTTTCGGTCGGCAAGCTTTATACGCTCAGCCTGTATCGCGAACTGGCGCGGGCGATCGCGCCGGATGGCATCGCCGTTGTCCAGAGCACCTCGCCGCTCGCCGCGCCGAACGCCTATTGGACGGTGGCGACGACACTCGAGGCGGCTGGGCTGCGCACCCGCGGCTATCACGCCAATGTGCCGAGTTTCGGCGAATGGGGCTTCATTCTTGCCGCGCATGGCCCGATCGGTGATGCGGTGCGGTTGCCGCCGGGGTTGCGCTTCCTCACCCCGGCGACCCAGGCGGCGCTGTTCGATTTCCCGGCCGACATGGCGCGGCGGCCGACCGAGGTGAACCGGCTCGACAACCAGGTGCTGGTGCGCGCTTTCGACGCCGAATGGTCGCGGTTCGAAGGGTGACAGGGTTCGATCTCGACCGCCGCGGCGTCATCGCGGGTGCCGGTGCCTTGTCGCTGGCAGGATGCGCGAAGGGGCCCATGCCGGGCACGCTCGGCGGCGCCGACATGGCGCGTGGGCATCTGCTGCGCCGACCCTTTGGTGACGCGGCACCCGCCGAAACCCGCCGCACCGGCATCGCCATCCTGGGCGGCGGCGTCGCCGGGCTGGCGGCGGCGTGGACGCTGGCCGAGGCCGGCTACCGCGATTTCCGCCTGCTCGAACTCGAGGATCGCAGCGGCGGCAACGCGCGGTCGCGGCGCAACGCGATTTCGGCCTATCCGTTGGGCGCGCATTACCTGCCGATCCCCAATGCCGAGGCTGTCGGCGTGCGGCATCTTCTCGATCGGCTCGGCATCATCACCGGCTGGCAGGGCGGCAAGCCGGTGTTCGATCCCTATCAGCTGGTCTCCGACCCCGATGAGCGGCTGCTGCGGCTGGGGCGCTGGCAGGAAGGGCTGGTCCCCAACGTCGCGTTGGGACGTGCCGACCGCGAGCAGATCGACAGGTTCTTTGCGCGCATGGCAGCGTTCGGCGCCATGACCGGCCACGACGGCCGCCCGGCCTTTGCCATCCCGATGGAGCTGAGTTCGCGCGATCCCGAACTGCTGGCGCTCGACGGCCGCAGCTGGACAGCGTGGCTCGACGCGCATGGCTATACCAGCGCCGACTTGCGCGCCCATATCCGCTACGTCTGCCGCGACGAATATGGCACCGAGCCCGGCGACGTCTCGGCGTGGACCGGCGTGCATTATTTCGCCGGGCGGCGCGGCGATGCGGCGGGCGACGGCGACCAGGTGCTCAGCTGGCCGGGCGGTAACGGTCACCTCGCCGAGGCGATGGCGGCGAGGGTGGCGGGCCACATCGACAGCGGCCATGTTGTCGGCGCGGTGAAGGCCACGGGCGACGGTGTGGTGATCGACGCGCTCGATGCCCCTGGCCGCCGGCGCGTGCGGATCGTCGCCGATGCGGCCATCGTCGCCATGCCGCGTTTCGTCGCCGCGCATGTCGTCGCCGGCTGGGCGGGCAGCGCCGCGGGCTTCAGCTATGCACCCTGGGTCGTCGCCAATGCCAGCGTCGACCGGCTGCCCGGCGGCCGCGGCGCAGCGCTGGCGTGGGATAATGTCTCGGCGACGTCGAATTCGCTGGGCTATGTCGTCGCCACCCATCAGGGCCTCGCCAGCGTCGGGGGCCCGAGCGTGCTGACCTGGTATCTGCCGCTGTCCGAACTGGCGCCGGCCAAGGCGCGGGCGCTGCTGCAGGCGCGGCCGCTGGCGGACTGGCAGCGCATCGTCCATGACGATCTGGTGGCGATGAATCCCGACCTGCAAGGCGCGATCAGCCGCATCGATGTCTGGCGCTGGGGCCATGCGATGGTGCGGCCGGTGCCGGGCTTCATATGGGGCCCCGAACGCCAGGCAGCAGCGCGGTTCGCACCGCCGCTGTTCGCCGCACATTCCGACCTCAGCGGCATTTCGATTTTCGAGGAAGCGCATTACCGCGGCACGCTGGCGGCAGAGGCGGCGATGCGCCACGCCGGCTTTGCGCATCATTCGTTGCTCGCGGCATGACAGCGCTGGGAACCCACCTGCTCGCCGACCTGTACGGCTGCCGCCACCTCGACGACCCGGCGGTCATCGAGGCGGCGTTGCGCGCCGCTGTGGCGGCAGCCGGGGCGACCTTGCTCGATATCCGCCTCCACCATTTCGGTGGCCACCAGGGCGTCACCGGCGTCGCGCTGCTGGCGGAATCGCACATGTCGATCCACAGCTGGCCCGAGCATGATTTCGCCGCGATCGACATCTTCCTGTGCGGGGCGGCGCAGGACGCGGGCGCGGCGCTGGCAGTGATCGCCACGGCGCTGGCAGCGACGCGGATCGAGCAGCAGGCGATACCGCGCGGACATGGGCTGCCGGGGCAATAGCCCTGTCAACGCCGGCGCTGTGCCGCTAAGGTAGTCCCCCGAGCGCCCCAAGGCGCCACCCTGGGGAAGATTGCTGCCGGATGCTGCACGACAAGCCGACGTCGTTCGATATTGCGCAGCGCGCCGGCGTTTCGCAGCCGACGGTGTCGCGGGCGCTGCGCGGCGATCCCACCGTCAGCGAGGCGACGCGCAAGCGGATCGAGGCGATCGCCACCCAGTTGAACTACAAGGTCGACAAGAATGCCTCCGGGCTGCGGCGGCGCCAGTCGAACACCATCGCGCTGCTGTTCTTCGAGGATCCCACCCCCGATGATTCGCTGATCAACCCGTTCTTCCTGTCGATGCTGGGGTCGATCACCCGCACCTGCGCGCTGCGCGGCTATGATCTGCTGATCTCGTTCCAGCAGATGTCGTCGAACTGGCATGTCGACTACGAGGACAGCCGCAAGGCCGATGGCATCATCCTGCTCGGTTATGGCGATTACGAGGATTATCGCGCCCGGCTCGACCGGCTGGGCCAGCAGGGCACGCATTTCGTGCGCTGGGGCAGCGTCGAGCCCGGCCAGGCGCAGACCACCATCGGTTGCGACAATTTTGCCGGCGGCGGCGCGGCGGCGCGGCATCTGATCGACCTCGGCCG
>JANOCM010000161.1:0-3648 GCA_031412175.1 Alphaproteobacteria bacterium | reverse complement strand
TTGCCGCCGCCCATCTGCTGCGGACGCGGACCGTTGCCGCCGCGGCGCCGCCGGTTCTGATTGTTCCTGATCAACTTCGCGTCCCCGTATCCACGGACGGCGTTAGCCGTGATTCTGGCAAGGTTCGACCCTGTTTTCGGGCGGTTCCCGACAGCGCATCGCGAAGATGGGCGAGGGAAAAAGACACGACCGAAGCTGCAATGTCGAAGGGTGGAGGATTTTTATCTACGCCACCTCCTCACGTTCCTAGACGGCTTTGCCGGGCCTTCCAAGCAAAAAAGCAACCCCGCCGATCAGCGCTGCAGTTCAACCAGCTCGTACCAGGTCTGCATATAGCCGCCGACCCCACCGCAGACGAAGATTGCATCGTCATCGGCGGTCACCCACATGTCATAGGGTGGGTGCTGGGTACCGCCCATCGCGGCTTCGTCGACAAAACGGAAATGCCGGCAGCGGAAGGTGCCGGCGGCGACGGTTCTTTCCGCCTCCCCGACATATTCGAGATGAATGTCGACACGCGCCAGCAACGGCGGCGTGGCACCGCGATGGTCAGGCGACGGCAGCAGCACGGTGATCAGCCGGCGATGCGGGCCAGCACCGATGTCCATGCACCGCGTCAGATAGCCGTCGCCGACGATCGGATGAGTGCCGAAACCGGCGATGCCAGCGGGGATCACCATGCGCTGCGATACGCGGCCGATGGTGGGGCCGTAAGATTCGCACTCCGCCACGCCGGCAATATGGTCGAAGCGCACCCAGCCGGAACCCAGAAACGCGTCATCGAGGCTCAACCGGACATGGCAATCCATCGGCCGGCCGGCGGCATCGAGCGAATAGAGAATATCGCGCATTACCGTCGGCGCCGGTTCGTCGATCTCGCAATGCGCGCGAATGGTCACCGAGCCGTCGGCGTGGCGCGTAAAGGCGAAATCCTCGCGGCCACGCTCCTGGTCGAAGCGATCGGGTTTCTTCGACGTATAGCGAATCCGCCCGGTAATGCGCCGGTGCGGCATTGCCGCCATCAGCGCGCCACCTTCGGCGCCATCCCCGCCATGATTTCATAAAGCTGCACCGGGTTCTCGCGCGGGAATTTCAGCAGCTGCATTTCCGGCGCACCGGGGCGCCCGACCGGAATTTCGGGCGTGTCGGCGGCCAGCGCGTCGATGATCTGCGTCGCGGCTTCATCAGTGCTGATGCCGGCATTGACCGGATCGTCGCTGGGGCCGTTGACCGCGCCATCGCCCTTCAGCGCGTTGGCAGCGATCTGGGTGGCAACAAAGCCCGGGGTGACGACATGAACGGTGAGGCCATATTGGGCGATTTCGGCGCGCAACGCGTCCGAATAGCCGACAAGCGCATGTTTGGCGGCGCTGTAACCGGTGCGCAACGGCGATCCGACCTTGCCGGCAACCGAGGCGATGTTGACGATCGCGCCCGATCCGCGCGCCACCATCGCCGGCAGCACAAGTTGCGTCAGCCGCAGCGGCGCGAAGAAATCGACCTCCATGACGCGGCGATAGACATCGAAATCGGTGTCGAGCGCCAGGCTGCGCTGCGAAATGCCGGCATTGTTGACGAGGATATCGATGCCACCGGTGCGCCGCTGCGCCTCGGCGACGATGTCGGGCAGCGCATCGAGGTCGGTCGCTTCGAACGGCAGCAGCGTCGCGTCGCCCTGGCAGCGCCCGGCGACCTCCTGCAACGCATCGATCCGCCGGCCCGACAGCACCAGCCGGGCGCCGGCACGGGCAAAGCCGGTGGCGAGGCCGGCACCGATCCCCGACGAAGCGCCGGTGATCCAGACCGTCTTGCCGGTAAAATCCATTCGCTTGTCCTTAGCTTAAGATCGTTCGGTCATCGCCGCGATGGCACCCTGCGCCGACATCACGTCGAACAGTCGGTCGGGGTCTACCGACTTGAGCTTCAACGCCTCCGCGATCGCGCCGCGTGCAACCGGGATCTCGCGCTTTCCGGCAGCCATGCCGTCGAAAATGATCGTCGCCGCTTCGGACGGCGTCAGCCCCGATTCGACATCGTCGTCGGACTTGCCGCGCACGCTGCCGTCGCCGGCGAGCGCATTGATGGCGATATGGGTCTTCACATAGCCGGGGGTGATGACAGTGACCTTCAGCCCGGCATGTTCGTTTTCGGCGCGCAAGGCGTCGGCATAGCCGATCAGTGCATGTTTCGCCGCCGAATAGCCGGTGCGCAGCACGCCGCCGATCTTGCCGGCGATCGAGGCCATCATGATCACATGCCCTTCGCGCCGCGCCAGCATCGCCGGCAGGACGAGTTGCGTCAGCCGCAACGGCGCAAAGAAATCCACCTCCATGATACGGCGATAGACTTCGAAATTGGTGTCCTTGCCCAGGCTGCGCTGGGCAATGCCGGCATTGTTGACGAGGATGTCGATCTGGCCGTGCCACGCCTCGGCCGTTGCGACGATGCCCGGCAGCGCGTCGAGATCGGTGACATCGAAAGCCAGCTCGAGCGTATCGCCGCGGCAGGCGCGCGCAACATTGGCCAGCGCCTCGACCCGGCGGCCGGACAGGATGACATGGGCGCCGCCGTCCGAGAATTTCTTGGCGAGGGCTTCACCGATCCCCGACGAGGCGCCTGTGATCCAGACGGTCTTGCCGGCGACATCCATCACATCGCTCCCGCGGGCAGCGGCGAGACACCGATAACATAGGGGTGCGCCCAAAGCAGCAGTCCCCACAGTGCCAAGCCACCAAGGCCCGCGACAAGGCCGGGATTGGCCGCCGCCCAGGGCTGGCGGCCGCGCAACTGGGCACCGAAAGGCACGAAACCCGTCGCCGCCATATGTTCGGCATAGCCCGACAGCGCTGAGCGCTTCTTGCCATCCTGCATCCAGGCGCCGAACAGCGCGAGGGTGAGGATGCCGCTGGCCAGCACGATGGTGCGGCTGTCGGCGCTGAGCACGATATGGACGATCGCCCAGATCGCAAAGCTCCACATCATCGGGTGGCGGGTGATACGCTGAACGCCGCGTGGGGAGCCGCCCGCCGCCATGCCCATCAGCGCCGGGTTGGGCGCGGTTACCGATCCGACGAACAGGATGGCAGCGAAGAGCATCAGCAGCACCGCCAGCCAGTTGACCCAGCCCGGCGCCAGCCACAGCCGGTCAGGCGGAATCGCCTTCCACAGTTGCACGGCCCAGCCGAGCGAACCGAACGCCACGACCGTGTAGATGAGCGTGAAGACGCCGGCACCGACGGCCTTGACCAGCGGCGCGCGCAACGGATGCGACAGCAGTTCATGGCCGCCGACGAACAGCGACACGGCGATGATGAGGAGACCGATGTCGCTCATTTATTGTACTGCAAGGGCAGCGCACCGGGCGCCAGGTCACGGTAGCGATCACGCAGCAAGGTCTGGCGCGATGTCATCGGTTGCGGCACCCCGTCGATCAGCACCGCAACCGGCGCCGAGGTCAGTTCGAGCGGATCGCCATCCCAGACAACGACATCGCCGCGCTTTCCCGCCTCCAGCGTGCCGAGATCGGTGAGGCCGAAAATCCTGGCCGGGCCGCTGGTGATCGTCGCCAGCGCCTGGCCGCGCGTCAGGCCGACACCGCCGGGCACGGCCGCCTGCGCGACAGTGTTGCCGGCAAAATAGGGCAGGTTG
>JANOCM010000160.1:0-4346 GCA_031412175.1 Alphaproteobacteria bacterium | reverse complement strand
TTCGGCATCTCGCTGGTCATCGCGTCGATCTTCAGCCGCGCCGGGTTGAAGATATTGGCATAATAGGTCTTCCACGTCGCTTCGATCGGATCGCCTTCGGGCGCCTCGGCCTTGGTCACGCCCGGCGTGAACGACGTGGTTGCGCCGTCCCAGTGCAGGCACAGATCGGGCGTCAGGATCGAAAAGCGCATCGTCGTGAAGCGCCGCACGAAAAAGCCGGCGTTGTAGCGGACGATATGGTGCTCGGGTTCGAACCAGGCGGCAAAGCGCTCGCCGCCGTCATCAGGCACCTCGCGGAAGCGCACGAAGGCGCGCATCTTGTGGACGTCGCGGCCGACCGCCTTGGCCATCTCGTCGAGCCGGCGGACGCGTGGATCGGCGCTGTCGTCGAGCAATTTCGGCTGCGTTTGCAGCGCCACCAGAATGGCATGCAGCAGCGCGAAGCGTTCGGGATCGCTGTGGCAGATGACCCGGCGGGCGAGATCGGGGAACGCCTTGGGCACGCGCAATTCGGCGGCGCCGGCCGGTGGCGCATTGCCGCCGAACAGGTCGCCTGCCCCGCCCGCGACCTGCCAGACAACCGCCGCCGGCGGCGTCCCGGCGGAAATCAGCGCTCGGACAGCGGCGCGGAAACCATCGAAATCATCGGGAGCGGCAAGGGTAATGCTGGTCATGGCCGACTAACGTCGCACCGGCGCCCGGCGTTTCATCCGAAAAGCTCGAGCTGCGCCCGCGCCGGCTTGACCAGGGTGGCGCGCAGGTCGCCGCGCTCCGCCAGCGCCACCGGGCGCCAATCGGCGGCGATCAGCCACGGCCGCAATTTCTCGATGCCGCGCGTCAACCGCCCGACATCGTCGAGCCGCAGCGCGCGCTGGCGCCGCACCCGCACGATGGCGTTGACCGTCTTCACCCCCAGCCCCGGCACACGCAGCAGCATCTCGCGCGGCGCACGGTTTATATCGACCGGAAACTGGCCGCGATGCTTGAGCGCCCAGGCGGTCTTGGGATCGATATCGAGCGGCAGATTGCCGTCGTCGGTGGCGTCCTGCACCTCACCGATGGCGAACCCATAGAATCGCATCAGCCAGTCGGCCTGGTACAGCCGGTGCTCGCGGATCAGCGGCGGCGACACCAGCGGCAGCACCGCGCTGGCATCGGGGATCGGCGAAAAAGCGCTGTAATAGACGCGGCGCATGTTGAAGCGGCCATAGAGCGATTGCGCCGTGCCCATGATGGCGCTGTCGTCGGCCGCATCGGCGCCGACGATCATCTGCGTCGACTGGCCGGCCGGCGCAAATTTCGGCGCCGAACGATAGTGCTTCCGCGCATCCTTGTTGTCGTCGATCGCGGTCTTCAGCCCGGTCATCGCGCCGCGGATGCGCGTGCCGTTCTTTTCGGGCGCCAGCCGCGTCAAACCGGCCTCGGTCGGCAGCTCGATATTGATCGACAGGCGATCGGCATAGAGCCCGGCCTGTTCGAGCAGTTCCGGATCGGCGTCGGGAATGGTCTTCAGATGAATATAGCCGCGGAAATCATGGACCTCGCGCAGCGTCCGGGCGACGCGGACCAGTTGCTCCATCGTATAGTCCGACGATCCGATGATCCCTGACGACAGGAACAGCCCCTCGATATAGTTGCGCCGGTAAAAGGCCAGCGTCAGCCGCACCACCTCGTCGACGGTGAATCGCGCCCGGCGGACGTTCGACGACCGCCGGTTGATGCAATAGTGGCAGTCGAAGATGCAGCTGTTGGTCAGAAGGATCTTCAGCAGCGAGATGCAGCGGCCGTCGGGGGCATAGCTGTGGCAGATGCCCATGCCTTCGGTGCTGCCGATGCCCTTGCCGCCCACCGACGAGCGTTTCGATGTCCCCGACGAGGCGCAGGACGCGTCGTATTTCGCGGCATCGGCAAGGATCGCCAGCTTTTCACGTGTGTCGAGATGCGCCATCCGTTCCTTGTATGTTCCAGGTGCCGCAAGAGCAATGCGGCGTTTCAGCCGAACAGCCAAGCCCCCAGCATCCGGTTGAACGGGAAGGTGAAGAATCCGGCGATGAGCAGCGCGCCGATCACCATGCCGCGCACAGCGCTTTCGTGGCCGACGCGATCATGGCGGCGGGCGCGGACGACGATCATCGGTACCATTACCAGAACAAACACCGACAACAGGTGGATCGGCGAAAGATCACCGGTGAACACGCCCAGCCCACCGCGTGTGCCGGTGTTGAAGAACAGGCTGGTCACCGCGGTCAGCAGCATCGCCGCGACCCAGACATAGCCGAGCTTGCGGTGCGACATCGTGCCCTTGCGGCGCAGCAGCATTACCGGCGTCAGCGCGGTGGCGGCCAGGATCGTCGCCAGATGCACCCAGACCAGCGGCGGCACTTGCCCCCAGTGCGGCTGTCCCCGGATGATGGCAGCAACAGCGGCGGCAAATAGGAACACACTGGCGATGGCCAGCAGCCGATTGGGCAGCAGCCGGTCGAACAGACTGCCGGCCGGGTGTTGAGGTTCGACCATCGCGTCCATTGAATGCCCCATTTCCCCCGCTAAGATGACAATCTGGCACGTCTTTCCGGCGAATGCGACTGGCCGGCGATGGAACCGGCAGCAGGGCCAGCCGGTTCAAGCGCCAGGCAACGGAGAATATCATGGCGATGGTTGGAAGCTTGGTTACCACAATGGCAGGCCAGGCGATCGCCCGGACGGTCGGTGGTGTCGCCGCGGGGCCGGCGGGCGCCGTGCTGGGCTTTGCCTTGCCGATCGTGGCACGCCGGCTGGGGCCGCTCGGCATGATCGGCATGGCGGTCGGTGCCTGGGCCATCCACCGCTACGCCCAGTCGCAGGTGCCGGAACACGACAAGCCTCTGGCCGAGCGCCAGCCGATCGTCACCCCGCCACCGATCCCGATGGCGGTCCCCGACTATTAAGGCATCAGTGGCCGCTCATTGCTCGCGTCATAGATGCGGGCATCGATCGACCGCACCGCGCCCTTTATCGCCGCGTTGAACGCCGCCATGTGCGGCTGGTTGAAATGCGCGCGCAGCGCGGCCTCGTCGGCCCAGCGTTCGACGATCGAGCAGATGCCGTCCTCGCGGCTTTCGATCGCCATTGAATAGCCGAGGCACCCCGATTCGTCCCACGTCGACCGCATCATCGCGTCGAGCGCCGGCTGGAGGTCGTCCAGCCGCGCCGGATCGAATTCGGCGCGGGCGATGACGATGATCACGCCTTGGCCTTGGCGACGCTGACCAGCGCCGGGCGCAGCAGCCGGTCCTTGATGACATAGCCGGCCTGAAGTTCGTCGACGATGGCGCCGGGCTCGTGCGTTTCGTGCTCGACCTCGATCATCGCCTGGTGGCGATTGGGATCGAGCTTCTGCCCGACCGTTTCGACCTTGCTGATGCCGTGGCGGCCGAAGATCGCGCCAAGCTCGCGCTCGGTCGCCTCGATGCCGGCGCGGACCTGGTCGAAGCCTTCACCCGGTAGCGCGGCGACGGCGCGGCGCAGATTGTCGGCCACGGCGAGCAGGTCGCGGGCAAAGCCGGTCATCGCATAGGCTGCGGTATCGGCCTTGTCGCGTTCCAGCCGGCGCCTTGTGTTCTCGGTCTCGGCGGCCTGGCGGAGCAGGCGATCCTTCAAGTCCGCAATCTCCTTGTCGCGCGCGAGAAGTTCCTCGGCGTCGTTGATTTCCACCTGCGTTTCGGTGTCGTCTTGCTCCTGTTCGGGAGCGTCATTCACATCGGTCATGCTACCAGCCTGCTGAGGGTTCGTGCGGTGTAATCCACCATGGGTATGACGCGCGCATAGTTCAACCGCGTCGGGCCGATAACGCCGACCACGCCGACCACGCGCCCGCCGGGCCCGCGATAGGGCGCGGCGATGACGCTGGAACCCGACAGCGAGAACAATTGCGATTCGGCGCCGATGAAGATCTTGGTCGCCTCCGCGCCGCGCGCCAGCTCGAGCAGACGGACCAGCTCCTCCTTGTCCTCGAGATCGTCGAGCAGGTGGCGGACCTTTTCGAGATCGACGCTGCTTTCCACCAGATTGGCCTGGCCGCGGACGATCAGCACCGGCCGCGCCGCGCCATCCGACGACCAGGCCGCGAGGCCCGTGGCAACGGCGCTGGCGGTCATCGTGTCGAGCGCGGCGCGGTCGGCGGTAACTTCGGCGCGCAACCGCTCGCTGGCGCCGGCAAGCGTCAGCCCGGCGAGGCGGGCGTTGATGTAATTGGCGGCGGCCTCGAGCGCCGTCGCCGGCAGGGCTTCGGGCAAGGCGACCAGCCGGTTTTCGACGCTGCCGTCGACGCCGACAAGGATCGCCATGGCGCGACCCGGCGCCAGCGG
>JANOCM010000159.1:0-4682 GCA_031412175.1 Alphaproteobacteria bacterium | reverse complement strand
TTGGCGATGATGTTGCGCTTGCGATAGCCGTCGATGGCGTGCGGGTTCACCTCGGGCACGATCAGCGGCACATCGGGGTCCATGCGGAACAGGCTGCTGTTGTCGATGACCGTGCAGCCGGCGGCGGCGGCCTTGGGCGCATAGATTTTCGCCGGGCCGGAACCGGCGGCGAACAGCGCGATGTCCCAGCCCGAAAAATCGAAATGCTCGATATTCTGGACCTTGAGTTCCTTGCCGGTGTCGCCGAAATTGATGATGTCGCCGGTCGACCGCGGGCTGGCCACCGCGGCGATGTCGGCCAGCGGAAACTGGCGTTCAGCCAGGATGTTGAGCATTTCGCGCCCGACATTGCCGGTCGCACCGACGACGACTACCCGATAACCCATGACTGTCTCCCTGCGCGGCGCGCTATGCGGCGCGGCATAGCCGATCGGCGGCGAGAGTCCAACGCCCCAGCCTGTCGTCGGCCCGGCGAGCGTCAGGGCGGCGGGTTGCCGTCAGTATCGCGATCGAGCACCGCGGTCGCAGCGATGTCGGCGGTGACATTGCCGAAGGTGCGGACAATGTCGGGGATCAGTTCGACCGCGATCAGCAGCGGCAGGGTCGTGATCGGCACGCCCATCGCCAGCGCGATCGGCGCCACCGACGTGATGAAGGACACCTGGCCCGGCAAGCCGACGGCGGCGATCGAGGCTGCGAACGCGACCGCCACCCCCGTCGCGAGCGCTGCCGGGCCGAGCGCGACACCGTGCAAATCGGCGACATAGAGCACGACGGCGAGATTGGCGGGCGCGCTGGTCATCCGGAAGACCGACACCGCCATCGGCAGCACCAGCCGCGCGACATGTTCGGGCACCCGCAATGGCCCCGTCGCCGCCGCGAGCATCGCCGGCAGCGTGGCGATCGAGCTTTGCGTACTGACCGCGACGACCTGCGCCGGGATCGCCGCGCGGGCAAAGGCGAAAAGGCCCTGCCGCGCGGCCACGGCAACCAGCGCATAGGTCAGCGCGATGACCACCAACTGCGCCGCAATCACCACCGCCACATAATGGGCGAGGATGCCGATGGCGCCGACGCCGGTCTTCAGCCCGACCTGGATTGCCAGTGCGAATACCCCGATCGGGGCCAGCGCCAGCACCCACTGCACCAGCACCAGCATCGCCTGGGTCACCGCCGTGAAAAACCCGGTCAGACCGGCGCGCTGCTGATCGGGCAAGCGGGTCGCGGCCATGGCAAAGGCCCCGGTGAAAACGACCAGTTGCAGCATGGTGCCGCTGGCCAGCGCCGCAAAGACATTGGTGGGAACGAAACTGCGCAACCAGGCCGCGGCGGTAATCGTGGCCGGCGCGGCAGCGGCGGCGGTCTCGCCGGCGATCAGAGCCGCCGACGCGGCCGCGGCGATCGGCCAGGCTGCGAGCAGCGCCGGAACGAACAACACGGTGATGACCCCACCGGCGATGATCAGCGCCGCGAACAACAGCAGCGCCCGCGCGGCGGTGCGGCTGGCGCGTGCCGAGCCCGCAGCGTCGGCGATGCCGGTGAACAACAGGCCGATCACCAGCGGAATCACCGTCATCTGCAGGGCATCGAGCCACAGACCGCCGACCGGATCGGCGATGCCGGCGACCAGCGCCGCAGCCTCGGCGCTGCCATAGCCGGCAAGCACGATGCCGAGCGCCAGCCCGGCGACCAGCGCTGCAAAGATCCTCAACGACAGGCTCATGCCCGTGTCAACGCGCCGGGGGCGATCGTGCCCATCGAGACGTAGAATTTGGCGAGATCGTCGACGCCGAGGCCCGGCACGCGGCGGACCCGGGCAACATCGACGAAGATCAGCGCACCGCCGACCGGCACCGGCGCAGTGGGCAGCAGCACGAGGTGGCGCGGGCCATCGCCGATGTCGAAGACCAGCGGGCTGGCGAGCAGCGACAGCACTTCGGTATCGTCGCCAAAACGTACCGAGACGACCGCCATGCCCTTGAGCTCGCCACCTGGGGTGCCGCCCATCATGCGGACCATCTGCGCCAGCGGGCGGTAGAAAGCGCCGAGGATGGGGACACGGCCGAGCAGCGTGTCGAGCCCACCCTCCAGCCGCGCGCGCGCCTGGGTCTGGACGAGGAGGCCGAGTGCCCAGATGAAGGCGACGACCAGCCCGACGCCGGCCCAGAAGGCCAGCAATGGCCGCGTCGTGACGAGCATCCCGGCGTTGGCGAGCGCACTGCCGATCAGCGTGCCGGGACCCAGCGCCGCCGCGACATAGCCGCCGAGCCATTGCAGGATAAGAATGGTCAGGATCACCGGCGCGAGGAACACCAGGCCGGTCAGGAACGGCCCCGCGATGCGGCGGAACATCAGCGCGCGGCGCCTGCGCTCGCGGTTCCAAGACGCGCGGCGCCTGCGCTCGCGGTTCGCCAGCGCGCGACAGTTGCGATCGCGGCTGTCATGGCTTCAGATGCGCCAGGATGGCGTCGCCCATCGCCGCGGTGGTCATCGTCCCGCCAAGGTCGGGGGTGCGCGCTCCGTCGTTCAGCGCCGCCTCGACCGCGGCTTCGACCCGGGCAGCGAGGCCCGGCTCGCCCAGGCTGTGGCGCAGCGCCATGGCGAGGCTGAGGACCGACGCGCAAGGGTTGGCGACGCCGCGCCCGGCGATATCGGGGGCGCTGCCGTGGATGGGTTCATACAGGCCCGGGGTGCCGGGTTCGCCGATCGCCGCCGACGGCAGCATGCCGAGCGATCCGGTCAGCATCGCCGCTTCGTCGGACAGGATATCGCCGAACAGATTGTCGGTCAGGATCAGGTCGAACTGCTTGGGGTTCTTCACCAACTGCATCGCCATGTTGTCGGCGAGCATATGGGTCAGCTTGATATCGGGATATTCGGTGTCGCGCAGCGCCTGGACGTCCTCGCGCCACATCAGCCCGGCCTCCATGACATTGCCCTTTTCGGCCGACACGACCTCCCCCTTGCGGCCGCGGGCGAGTTCGAAGGCGATGCGCGCGACGCGCTGGATTTCGGACGTCGTATAGACATGGGTGTTGACGCCGCGGCGCTGGCCGTCGGGCAGGGTTTCCACGCCGCGCGGTTCGCCGAAATAGACTCCGCCGGTCAGTTCGCGGACGAACAGGAGATCAAGGCCATCGACGAAGATGCGCTTTAGCGACGACGCATCGGCGAGCGCCGCGAAACAGCGCGCCGGGCGGAGATTGGCATAGACGTTCATGCCGGCGCGCAACGCCAGCAGCCCGGCCTCGGGCCGCTTGTCATAGGGCTGGCCCGCCCATTGCGGGCCGCCGACGGCGCCCATCAGCACTGCGTCGGATGCCTTGGCCAGCGCCAGCGTTTCGCCCGTCAGCGGCACGCCATCGGCATCGATCGCGGCACCGCCGAACCGCGCCTCGGTAATGGCGAGGTCGAGGCCCTGGTTGATCAGCCGGCCGGCGACACGCCGGGCGACCGCGGTGACTTCGGGGCCGATGCCGTCGCCGGGCAGGAGCAGCAGGGTCTTGGTCATAGGAAGCTTTCGGTAAGGGGCTCAGGCAGCGTGGGCAGCACCGGCGATCCACGGCCGTTCGCTGGCCAGCCGGTTCTCATGGGCGCCGATATCGGCGTCCATCGCCACCGTCAGGCCGATTTCATCGAGGCCGTTCACCAGGCAATGCTTGCGGAACGGGTCGATCGGGAAGCTGAAACGATCCTGGTATGGCGTCGTGACGACCTGGTTTTCCAGGTCGATGGTGATCGGATCGGTGGCGGCGATCGCCATCAGCCGGTCGATCTGGTCTTGCGGCAGCGCCACCAGCAGCATGCCGTTCTTGAAGGCATTGCCCGAGAAGATATCGGCGAACGATGGCGCGATGACGACGCGGATCCCCATGTCGGCAAGCGCCCAGGGCGCGTGTTCGCGGCTGGAACCGCAGCCGAAATTGTCGCCGGCGATGAGGATCGGGGCGCCCTTGTAGCGCTCGCTGTCAAATATGTTGTCCGGATCCTGGCGGATGACGTTGAACGCCGATTTGCCCAGCCCGGTGCGGGTGATGGTTTTCAGGAACCGCGCCGGGATGATGACATCGGTATCGACATTCTCGACGCCGAACGGAATGGCGGTGCCGGTGAGGGTGGTGAAGGGCTGCATGATGCTGCCTGTGCCAGAGCGAGGCTGGGGAATCTAGCGCGGAAGCCCGGGCTGCCAGGCAAAGCCGTCACCGGCGCGGACGACCCGGCCGACGCCGGGGTAGGGGAAGTGCGGCGAAAACACCGTTTCGCCGCTTTTGACGAGGCGCGTGAACAGCGCCTGGCGGTTGGCAGCGCCAACCTTGGCATCCTTGTCATAGCCCATCACCCAGCCGGGCTTGGCCAGCGAGATGATGTAGCTGTGCGCCGAATCGCCGATGGCGAGCAGCTTGCCGCGGCCCGAGGTGATCGCATAGCCGCTGTGACCCGGCGTATGGCCGTGAAGATCGACCGACGCGATGCCGGGGATGAGCTTGGCGCCCGGCGTGAAGGCCTGCACCTGCTTGCCTATGCCGGCGACGAGCTTGGCGTTGGCGGGCGCTGCCTTGATCGATGCCCATTCCGGCGCCGCCATGTGGACGGCGGCCTTGGCGAACACCGGCGCGCCGGCGGCATCGACCAGCCCGCCGACATGATCGCCATGGCCGTGGCTGATCAGGATGTCGGTGATA
>JANOCM010000158.1:0-4592 GCA_031412175.1 Alphaproteobacteria bacterium | reverse complement strand
CGGTATCATCGCCGGCACGGTGCTCGGCTTTGCCAAGGCGCTCGGCGAGTTCGGCGCCACCGCGATCTTCGTTTCGGCGATTCCCGGCGAGACCGAGACCCTGCCGCTGGCGATCAATGCCTTTTTGCAAGTGCCGGGTGGTGAAGGGTCGGCGCTGCGGCTGGCGCTGCTCAGCATCGGCATTGCCTTTGCTGCGCTGGTCGCGGCGCAGTGGTGGCAGCGCCGCGCGCTGCGGCATCGTCAATGAGCTTCGACGTCGCCATCACGCTGCAACGCGGCGATTTCGTACGCAGCGTCGCCTTTGCGTCGGATGCGCCGGTGACGGCGCTGGTCGGCGCATCGGGCGGCGGCAAGACCAGTGTCCTGCTGGCGATTGCCGGGCTGGTGCGGCCCGAAACCGGCCATATCCGCGTCGGCGGCCGCACCCTGTTCGATGCCGCTGCCGGTATCGATGTGCCGGCGCGGCAGCGCGAGCTGGGTGTCATGTTCCAGGATTCGCGGCTGTTTCCGCACCTGAGCGTCCGCGCCAACCTCGGCTATGCGCATCGCGCCGCGCCGGCCGAGGTTGCCGCGATGGCCAACCGCCTTGGCATCGCGCCGCTGCTCGATCGCTGGCCGCGGCATCTGTCGGGCGGCGAGGCGCGCCGCGTGGCGCTGGGCCGGGCGCTGCTGGCGCGGCCGATGGCGCTGCTGCTCGACGAACCGCTGGCGCATCTCGACCCCGAGCGGGCCCAAGCCCTGCTGGCCCTGATCGCCGAATCGGGTCGTGGGTTGCCGCTGCTTTATGTCACGCACGTCCCCGACGAGGCAAAAGTGCTGGGCGCCGCCATCGTCGCGATCTGAAATCATTACGTTTCCGCGACTCTATGGTAAATATTGCAAATTCAGCCCAATATTAATCACTGTGTTCAGCTTTCCACTGTTAGGGCAAATCATCGGCTCCATCCCAGGGGGCAAGATTGTTCGAAAAGAGGAAGAAGATGCGTCTCGCCATTCTGGATGATGACCGCGAGCTTTGCGCGCAGGTCGCCTCCGTCATGCGCAGCGCCGGCCATGCCTGCTATGAATTCCATAGCGGCGAGGCCCTGCGCCGCGCGCTCCGTCGTGAAAGCTACGACTTGCTGTTGCTCGACTGGGAGCTTCCCGACCTTTCGGGGGTCGATCTGCTCGCCTGGGCGCGGGCAACGCTGCCGGCACCGCCGCCGGTGATCATGCTCACCGGCCGCACCGATGATGGCGACATCGTCCACGGCCTCGATATCGGCGCCGATGATTATGTAACCAAACCGGTCAACACCAGCGTGCTGACCGCCCGCGTCGAGGCGCTGCTGCGCCGCAGCTATGGCCAGGCAACGGGTCCCAAGATCGAAAGCTTTGGCGACCATGTCTTTGATCCGATGGGCATGACGGTGACAGTCCGCGGCGGCGAAGTCGAACTGACCGCCAAGGAATTCGGGCTGGCACTGCTGCTGTTCCGCAACATCAACCGGCCGCTGTCGCGGGCGCACATCATGGAAACCGTCTGGGGCCGCAACCCGGAAATCCCCAGCCGGACGCTCGATGCCCATGTCTCGCAGATCCGCGGCCGGCTCGGGCTGCGTCCCGAACATGGCCTGCGCCTCGCGTCGGTCTACAGTTTTGGCTATCGTCTCGAACAGATCGATTCCGTAACGACAGAAGGCTGACCTTGGCCCCATCCTGCGCCGTTGCCGCCACGCTGATGCTGTTACCGGTGGTGGCAGCAGCAGCGCCGGCGCCGATTGCCACGGCGGAAGCGCCGCCGGCGGTGCGCTATGCGGTGCGGCCCGGCGACACGCTGATCGGCATCGCCGACCGGGCGCTGGTGCGGCAGGCCGACTGGCGGGTGGTGGCGCGAGCCAACCGCATCGCCGACCCGCGCCGGCTGCCGGTCGGCCGGGCGCTGGTGATCCCGGCGCCACTGCTCAGGCGTGAGCCGTTGACCGCCGGCGTCGCTGCCTTTTCGGGCCAGGTGACGCTGGCGCCGGGGGGTGCGGCAAAGGTCGGCAGCAGCGTTGCCGCCGGCACCGTGCTGGCGACGGGGCCCAACAGTTTCGTCACGCTGGCACTGGCTGACGGCAGCCGCGTCACCTTGCCGTCGCAGTCGCGCATCAAGGTGGCGGTCCTGGATCGCATCGTCCTCGACGGCCGGCTCGAACGCCGCTTCGAACTGCTGTCGGGCCGCAGTGATTTCGGCGTGACGGCGCGCGAACGCGACGCCGATCGCTTCCTCGTCAAGACGCCGGTGGCGGTGGCGGCAGTGCGCGGCACCGAATTCAGGGTCAGCCATGACGGCGCCGCCAGCACGATCAGCACCGTTGAAGGCAGCGTTGCCGGGCGGGCGGCGGCGGCCCGCGCCGAAACCGATGTCACCACCGGCACCGGCAGCGTGCTCACCGCGACGTCGGCGCGCGTCACGGCACTGCTGCCGGCGCCGAAACTCGTCGATCCGGGCAAGGTCCAGGATGACCCGGCGGTGGTGTTCACGCTCGAACCGGGTGCGGCGACGCGGCGGCGGTTGCTACTGGCGCGCGACGCCGGCTTCATCGATGTGTTCGCCGAGGCCGAAACCAGCGGCGATTCCGCCAGTTTCGATGGCGTCGGCAACGGCACGTTGTATGCGCGGGTGACGGCGATCGACGGCGATGGCGTCGAGGGGCTGCCGGCCAGCTATGAATTCGAACGCTTCCTGTCGGGGTTGAAAACCGAAGCCGGGGCGCTGGCGGGCAAGCCGCGGCGCACGCGCTTCCGCTGGCAACCCTCGGGCGAGGGGCAGCGCCGCTATGGTTTCGTGCTGGCGCGCGATGCGGCGCTGGCCGACCGGATCATCGACGCGCCGGTACTGGAGGGGACGGAGATGGTGGTCAGCGGGCTGGCGCCGGGCGTCTGGTACTGGCGGGTGACGGTAACGGCGACCAATGCCGGCAAGCGCCATGTCCGCGTCTTCCCGGTGCAGGCGCTGACCATTGCCCGACAGCGCTGAAGCACCTGTTGCGCGCGGCGTGCGCCGGCCGGCGCGGCTGCTCGGCGAATGGCTGGCGGTGGGGATCGGGCTGAGTCTCGTCGTCACCGCGCTGGTGTTGACCGGCAGCCTGCGGCGCATCGACCATGTCATCTACGACCTGATCATCACCGCGCGGCCGGCGCCGCCGCCCGATGCCATCGTCATCATCGGCATCGACGAGGCGAGCCTGGCGCGCATCGGCCCCTGGCCGTGGCCGCGCCGGGTGCATGCCGATGCGCTGGCACGGCTGTCGGCAGCGGCGCCGCGCGCCATCGGCTATGACGTGCTGTTCACCGAACCGCAGCGCGACGATGCCCGGCTCGATGCGGCGATCCGTGCGTCGCGCGTGCCGGTGGTGCTGCCGATGCAGTTCGTCGTGCCGGGGCATGATGGTCGCGCGCATGACGATGTGCCGCCGCTGGTCGGCAACGGCAAGGCGCAGGTCGGCCAGTCGGCGATCGCGCCCGATGAGGACGGCGTGGTGCGCACACTGGCGCTGGCCCTCGACGGCACGGTGCGCTGGCCACACGTCGCCGCGCTGTTGGCATCCGCACCGGTCGCAGTGCCGTTCGTGGCGCGGCCGGTGACCGAACCGTTGCTGCGCAGCGACGAACGGCTGGTGGGTTTCCGCGGCCCGCCGGGGTCGTTTCGAACGATTCCGTTCGCCGCGCTGGCCGCCGGCGAAGTGCCGCCCGAGCTGCTGCAGGGCCGGATCGTGTTCGTCGGCGCGACCGCGGCGGGGCTTGGCGATCAATACGCCACCCCGAGCGCCGGGCGGACGGGGGTGATGTCGGGCGTCGAGCTGCAGGCCAGCCTGGTTGCCGACCTGTTGCAGGGGCGCAACCTGCGCCGCGCCGGCGATTTCGCGGCGATTCTGCTGGCGCTGGCGGCGCTGTGGCTGGGCATGGCCGGGCTGTTGCGGTTGCGGCCTGCCGCCGCGGCGGTCGCCGGCGCGCTGCTGGTGGTGCTTGTGATCCTCGCTGCTGCGCTGCTGTTTGCGCAAACCGGCCTGTGGGTGGCGCCGGCGGGGGCGGTCATCGGGCTGCTGCTGGCGCAACCGTTATGGGCGTGGCGGCGGCTGGCGGTGGTCAACGACTGGATGATGGCCGAACTTGCCGAGCTTGGCGGCGGTATCGTGCCGAAATTGCCGCGCACGCCGGCCACCGATCCGGTGACGCGGACGACGCAATTGCTCGAAGCCACCATCGATCGCGTTGATGAACTTAGAGAAATCGCCGACGCCGCCATCCGGGGTCTGCCCGATCCGACCCTGCTGGTGGCGCGCGACGGCAGCATTGCGGCGGCAAATACCGCTGCCGAAGCGCTGTTCGGAGCGGCCCCGGGGTTGGAATCGGTTGATCGAGCGTTCAACGGATTGCCACCCTTTGGTGCCACGACTCTCGCCGATCCGGCGACGGCGTGGCGTGGTGAGCACCGCGCCACCGACGGCAGCATCCGCGATATCCGCTCGACACCATGGCGCGGCCCCGATGGCGCGGCACTCGGCTGGATCGTGCGCTTTGCCGATATCAGCGCCTTGCGCCGTGCCGAGGCCGCGCGCGAGGAGGCA
>JANOCM010000157.1:0-2372 GCA_031412175.1 Alphaproteobacteria bacterium | reverse complement strand
AGGAATTTGCGCGGCAGCTTCTGGTCGGCCGCGATGACCGATATGGGCACCGGCGCAATGCCGCCCGACCGGGCAATGAAGATGAGCGCCCGAAGGGCATAGCGAGAACGCTGGGTGAGCATGACTGGCCCCAGTCTATGCACGGCTGGCCGCGCGCGGGCAAGAGTCGGCCGCGCGCTGCGACGCCACGTTGGTGCGCCAGGCCGCCCCAAAAATCGGTGAGAAAACCCAACAATTCGCAGTGTATTGCCCAACCAGTACGGTAGGACGCTGGGTGATTTCGCATCAAGTAATTGAAAACCTTAGAGCACCGGGGGCGCGCCCAACTTGGCACGGGAAATGCAAAGCATTGTGCATCGGCAGCCGGATGGTCCGGTCGCTGCAAATGCCAGGGAGTTCCGCCATGTTCGCCACCACCAATGACTCGATCCTCCGCACCGTCGCCGGCACCATCGGCACCGTGTTTTTCGCCGGCGCCTGCCTGATCGCCGCTGCCGGCCCGGCCGCTGCTGCCGAGGCACCGCGCACCAGCGTCGTCCGCTACAGCGATCTCGATCTCGCCCATGCCCCCGGCCGCAGCGCGCTCGAATTCCGCATCCGCGCGGCTGCCCGCACCGTCTGCGCCAACGGCATCAACGGCGTCGCCGGCCGCAATGCCGAAGCCCGCTGTGTCCGTGACGCCATCAACAGCGCCAAGCACAATGTTGCGGCCGCGGTTCCGGCCTATCAGGGCTGATCGCATGCGCCGGTGCGAGCGGGGCCAGATGACCGGCCCCGCTCCTGACGGTCCGGCATCGTCACACGCCTCGACTAGCCTCTCAGCCACCTTGCCAGCAGCGCATTATAGGCTTGCGGCACGTCCATGTTGCACAAATGCCCGGCAGCCGGGAATGTTGCCGACGTGCCCGCCGCAACCGTCTCGGCGATGCGCACCGCGATCTGCCGACGCCACGCGCTGTCGTTCTCGCCGGTGATGGCGAGCACCGGTACCGCGATCCCAGCGATATCATCGATGCCGATCGCCACGCCCGGCGCCGGATGGCGCAGATCCCGCGCGTCATAATCGGCGAGCATGGCATCGAGCAGGGGCTGCCATGCGATGTCGTGCAGGCGCACCAGCGGATGCGCCGCCCACAACGCGCGCACCGCCGCCAGGTCGCCGCGCCCGGCGGCTTCCGCCATCGCGGCGATCGGCACATTCTCCGGCGCGTCATCCTGCGGCACGCCATCGATCGGCGTCCCCTGCACCACCAGCGACAACAGCCGCTCCGGATGATCGACGGCGACGCGCAGCGCCACCCGCCCGGCCTGCGACATGCCGAGCAGGTGAAAGCGCTCCAGCCCCAGCTGGTCGGCAACGCGGATCACGTCATCGGGCTCGGCACCGGTGCCGGCCGGCGCCGTCGATTGGCCAAAGCCGCGGCGATCGATCGCCACCAGCGTGAAGCCTTCGGCGAGCGGCAGCTGCGGCCGCCACATCCGCCGATCGAGCGTCCAGCCGTGCAGCAGGATCACCGGCGGGCCCGATCCCAGCGTCTCGGCGCGCACAAAGCTGCCGCCACGATCGGCGTCGATGGCGATATCGACGACGGTCCCGCCCAGCGCCGCCGGTTCGCGCATCACCACCGCGCCGTCAGGCCGCGGCGTCGTGGCGATAGACGTTGTTGTTGCGATGGTCACCGCCGAGCCAGCGCGCCAGTTCGGCGCGCGCCGTCGCGCGGCGCGTCGCATCGCCATCGGCGGCGCTCGGCGTGTCATAGGTGAATTCAAGGATCATGCCGTTGGGATCCTTCACATAGACCGACCGGCAATAGCCATGTTCGAGGACATAGGTGTCGGGCGGCTGGATGCCGGCGGCGGCGATGCGCGCCTCCATGGCGTCCTGCGTCGGCTTGTCGACCTGCAGCGCGATATGGATGAACGGCGATTCGGGGATCGGCGGCCCGAATTCGGCCTGGTCGGCAGCGTCGGCGAACTGGAAAAACGCCAGCGCCGAGCCATCGGCGAGTTCAAAGAAGCAATGGCAATAGGTGCGCTGCTTGCCGAACAGCTCGTCCATCTCGGTATAGGTGGCGACCAGCGGCAGGCCGATGATGTCCTCGTAAAAGGCGCGGGTCGCCTCGAGGTCCTTCGACACATAGGCGGTGTGGTGCAGGCGGGCGGGTCGCAGGCCGATCGTCATGATGTCATCCTCCTCAACCAGATCAGTTCCGTGTCATGCTGCCGCGCCTTCAAGCGCAAACCGCTCGCCGCGCCGCGCTAGAAGTTGAAGCTCGCTTCCACGCCATAGCGCCGCGGCCGCGCCTTGAAGACAAAGCCGCCGGGCGAGAATTCGGCATTATATTTGATGTTGAACAGGTTCGACGCAAAGC
>JANOCM010000156.1:0-5780 GCA_031412175.1 Alphaproteobacteria bacterium | reverse complement strand
CGCGGCCAGGCGCAGGAAGTCGCCGATGTGCTGAAGGCCAAGGGCAATATCGTCGAAACGGTGTTCTACCCGGCCGAAGGCCATGGCTTTCAAAAGCGCGAGAACCAGTCCGATGCGCTGAAACGCACGATCGACTGGTTCGACAAATATCTGAAACCGGCGAAGTAGGATGGGTGATTTCATCCTCCGCGAGACACACGGCAAGGTCGCAATCCTGCGAATGAACCGGGCGGACTCGCTCAACGCCATCGGCACGTTGCAGGATTGCGATGATTTCGTGCGCGCGATCGAGGCGGTCGGCGACGATCGCGGCATCAGCTGCGTGATCCTGACGGGGATCGGCCGCGGCTTTTCGGCCGGCGGCAACCTCAAGGCGATGCAGGATCGCACCGGGATCGGCCCGATGGACCAGCCCGACGGCACGCGCGGCAACTACAAGCGCGGCGTCCAGCGCATCACCCGGGCGATGATGGACCTGGAAGTGCCGGCGATCGCGGCGGTCAACGGCCATGCCGTCGGGCTGGGCTGCGACCTTGCCTGCCTGTGCGACATGCGGATCGCAGCGGAATCGGCGCTGTTCGCGTGCAGTTTCATCAAGGTCGGCATCGTTCCCGGCGATGGCGGCGCCTGGTCGCTGGCGCGCGTCGTCGGCTATGCGACCGCGGCGGAGCTGTTCTTTACCGGCGAACGCTTCGACGCGGGGCGGGCCAAGGCCATCGGTCTGGTGTCGCGGGTGGTGCCCGACGCGCAACTGTTGCCCGAAGCGATGGCGCTGGCGGAGCAGATCGCCGCCAATCCGGCGCGGGCGCTGCGGCTGACCAAGCGGCTGCTGCGTGAGGCGCAGACGGCGCGGATGGACCAGATCCTCGAATTGAGCGCTGCCTTTCAGGCGCTGGCGCACGAAACCGCCGACCACAAGGAGGCGGTCGACGCGTTTCTCGCCAAGCGGCCGCCGCAGTTTACGGGCGAATGACGGCAGTGGCCGGTCGGGCAAGCTTGTCGATACGTAACATAATCTTCTTCTTCAGCGGCGATTGTGCCTGCTAAAGGCGGCGTCCATGACCATCCGCCTCACCCATTTGCAGCGGCTCGAGGCCGAAAGCATCCATATCCTGCGCGAAACCGTCGCCGAAACCGAACGGCCGGTGATGCTCTATTCGATCGGCAAGGATTCGGCGGTGATGCTGCATCTGGCGAAGAAGGCGTTTTACCCGGCGCCGCCGCCATTTCCGCTGCTGCATGTCGACACGACCTGGAAGTTCAGGGCGATGTATGCGTTGCGCGAGACGGCGGCGCGCGAGGCCGGCATGGAATTGCTGGTCTGGCAGAACCCCGATGCGAAGGCGGCCGGCATCAACCCGTTCGATCATGGCAGCGCGGTGCATACGGATTTGTGGAAGACACAGGGGCTGAAGCAGGCGCTCGACCATTACAAGTTCGATGCGGCCTTCGGCGGCGCCCGCCGCGACGAGGAAAAGAGCCGCGCCAAGGAGAGGGTGTTCAGTTTCCGCGACCACAACCACCGCTGGGACCCCAAGGCGCAGCGGCCGGAGCTGTGGCGGCTGTACAATGCCCGCGCCAATCGCGGCGAATCCATGCGGGTGTTTCCGATCTCCAACTGGACCGAGCTCGATATCTGGCAGTACATCCACCAGGAAAATATCACGATCGTCGACCTGTACCTGTCGGCACCGCGGCCCGTCGTCGAAGATAACGGCCTGCTGATCATGGTCGATGACGAGCGGTTTCCGCTGAATGGCCGGGTTCCCGAGGTGAAATCGGTGCGGTTTCGTACCCTCGGCTGTTATCCGCTGAGCGGTGCGGTCGAGAGCACGGCGACGACGCTGCCGCAGATCATCCAGGAAATGCTGCTGACGACGACATCGGAGCGGCAGGGCCGCGCCATCGACCATGACCAGGCGGCGAGCATGGAGAAGAAGAAGCAGGAGGGGTATTTCTGATGGGGAACCCCGTTTTTATCGGTTTCGTCACCCCGGCGAAGGCCGGGGCCCATAGTGCGCAATTTATGCCGCACAAGTGCACTCTTCGCGCCGCAGCTCGTGGTTTATGGGCCCCGGCCTTCGCCGGGGTGACGGTTTGGTTGGCATTACGCGCTGCGGTAACCGCATGAGCTTCACCCCCGACCCCCTCATCGCCGGCGACATCACCGCGTACCTCGACGCCCAGGCGGCGAAATCATTGCTGCGCGTCATCACCTGCGGGTCGGTCGATGATGGCAAATCGACGCTGATCGGGCGTTTGCTGTACGATTCGAAGCAGATTTTCGACGATCAACTGTCGGCGCTGGAGGCCGACAGCAAGCGCGTCGGCACGCAAGGCCAGGCGATCGACTTCGCCTTGCTCGTCGACGGGCTGGCGGCGGAGCGCGAACAGGGCATCACCATCGACGTGGCGTACCGGTTTTTCGCCACCGACAAGGCGAAATTCATCATCGCCGACTGCCCGGGGCACGAACAATATACGCGCAACATGGTCACCGGGGCGTCGACGGCCGACGCGGCGATCGTTCTCGTCGATGCGCGCAAGGGCGTGCTGACCCAAACGCGGCGCCACAGCTACCTCGCGAAGCTGATCGGCGTGCGCCACGTGGTGCTGGCGGTGAACAAAATGGACCTCATCGGGTTCGATCAGGCGAAATTCGACGCGATTGTTGCCGATTATCGCGCGTTCGCGGTGGAAATCGGGGTGGAAAATGTGGCTGCCGTGCCGATTTCGGGGCTGGGCGGCGACAATATCACGACACTTTCCACGCAGACGCCGTGGTATTCGGGGCCGACCTTGCTGGGCTGGCTGGAGGCTGTGGAGGTCGTCGCCGAGGCAGATCAAGTGCGGCCGTTCCGGCTGCCGGTGCAATGGGTCAACCGGCCCAACCTCGATTTCCGCGGTTTCGCCGGCACGATCAGCAGCGGCAGCGTGCGGCCCGGCGATGCGGTGCGCATCCTGCCATCGGGACGGACGACGACCGTGGCGCGGATCGTCACCCACGGCGGGGACCGCGAAAGCGCAGTAGCCGGCGAGGCGATCACACTGACGCTGACCGACGAGGTCGATTGCTCGCGCGGGTCGGTGATTGCCGTCGCCGATGATCTGCCGCAGGTTGCCGACCAGTTCGAGGCGACTCTGGTGTGGATGGCCGACGAGCCGCTGCTGCCGGGGCGGTCGTATCTGCTCAAGCTCGGTACGCAGACGGTCGCGGCCACGGTGCAGACGCCGAAATACGCCATCAACGTCAACACGATGGAGCATCTGGCGACCAAAACGCTCGAGTTGAACGCCATCGGCGTCGTGCCGCTGACGACGGCGGCGCCCTTGGTCTTCGAACCTTATGCCGACAGTCGCGAACTTGGCGGCTTCATCCTCATCGACCGGCTGACCAACGCCACCGTTGCTGCCGGCATGATCAATTTCGCGCTGCGCCGGTCGCAGAACATCCATCTGCAGGCGATGGACGTGACCCGCGAGGCGCACGCCGCGCTGAAGAACCAGCGGGCCGCGGTGCTCTGGCTGACCGGGCTGTCGGGGGCGGGCAAGTCGACGATCGCCAATCTGGTTGAAAAGCAGCTGCACCGGATGAACCGCCACACGTTCCTGCTCGATGGCGACAATGTCCGCCATGGGCTCAACAAGGACCTGGGCTTCACCGACGCCGACCGGATCGAAAATATCCGGCGGGTCGGCGAGGTGGCGCGATTGATGGCCGATGCCGGGCTGATCGTCATCACTGCCTTCATCAGCCCGTTCCGCGCCGAACGCCGGATGGTGCGCGATATGATGGCGCCGGGCGAATTCTGGGAAATCCATGTCGATACGCCGATTGCCGAGGCCGAGGCGCGCGATGTGAAGGGCCTGTATAAAAAGGCGCGTGCCGGCCAGTTGAAGAACTTCACCGGGATCGACAGCCCCTATGAGGCGCCGGAGGCTCCCGAATTGCGCATCGACACGACGGCGATGACCGCCGAGGATGCAGCGCGCATGATCGTCGAAAGGTTGATCGGTTGAACGATGCGGCTTTGGCGCGGGCGCTAGCAACCGAAGCGGGGCAACTGTTGCTCGCGTTGCGCGACAACGAGGATACCAACGCGAAAGCGGTGGGGGATGAAGGCGACCGCGCCGCCAACCGCTTGATTCTCGACGCGCTGCGCCGTGAGCGCCCCGATGATGCGATCTTGAGCGAAGAAGAAGCCGCCGATCCGGCGCGGTTGCAGGCGCGGCGCATCTGGATCGTCGATCCGCTCGACGGCACCCGCGAATATGGCGAGCGCCGCGACGACTGGGCAGTGCATGTCGGGCTGAGCATCGATGGCGTCCCGGTGCAGGGCGCGGTGGCATTGCCAGCGCTGGGAGCGTGTTTCTGTACCGAATTCCCGCCTGCCTTGCGTCCCGAATCGCGGCCGCTGCGCATGCTGGTCAGCCGCACCCGGCCGGCGAAGGAAGCCATTGCGGTTGCCGAGGCGCTGGGCGCCGAGTTGGTGGCGATGGGCAGTGCCGGCGCCAAGGCGATGGCGGTGCTGCGCGGCGAGGCGGATATCTACCTCCACACCGGCGGGCAGTATGAGTGGGACAATTGCGCCCCCGCGGCAGTGGCGCTGGCGGCGGGATTGCACGCGTCGCGGGTCGATGGGTCGCCGCTGGTTTACAATCGCGCCGATCCGTTGCTGCCGGATCTGCTGATCTGCCACAAGGATCGCGCGGCGGAGGTGCTGGCGCTGGTGCGCGGGCTCTAAATGTCATCCCGGCGAAGGCCGGGACCCATAAACCACAAATTTTGCTGCGAATGGACTCGTGTGCGGCAGATATCGTGGTTTATGGGCCCCGGCCTTCGCCGGGGTGACAGGAAACTACGCGTCCCCCCGCGCCACCATATCCGCCCATAGCCCCGCTCCCGGCGCCGACAGCGCCTGCTCCCCCAACAGCTCCGCCCAGCTGTCACCGCCGAAATCCGATCGCCAGCCCATCAGCCGGCGGGTCAGCCGGTGCAGTGGATAGTCCTGGGTAAAGCCGATCGCGCCATGAACCTGGTGCGCCAGCGCGACGCCGCGGTGGATCGCCATGTTGGTGCGCAGCTTCGCGGCCATCATCTCGAACGCGCCGCCGCCGCGATCGAGCGCTGCCGCGGCCGCTGCGCCGGCCATCTGCACCGCGGCCACTTCCTCCGCCAGCACTGCGAGCGATTGCTGGACCGCCTGCAGCTTGGCCAGCGGCTTGCCGAACTGGACTCGGGAATTGACATGCGCGGTGGCGAGGCCGAGCGCGGCGGCCAGCGCGCCCGCAGACTGGGCGACGCGCATGAAGGCGCCGTAGAGCGCATGGTCGGCATCTCCCAGCCGCACCGCCGGCACGCTGCGGTAATCGAGCCGATCGCGCGGTTCGCCGGCCGGGCTGGCGCCTTCGGTGACGGCGCCGGGCGGCAGCAGCAGCAGCACCGGTTCGGCAGCGTTGGTTTCGATGGTGGCGACGATCTGGTCGGCGACCCGGCCCCAGGGCACGGCAGCGACATGGCCGGTGAACTTGCCGGCGCGGAGATTGCCTCCGCCGCTGCCGATCGTGATGCGGCCGTGCGATGCCACCACCCCGGCGCGAGCGATCAGATGCGCCGCCAGCATGGCTTCGGCGAGCGGTTGCGCCAGCGCCTCGGCCCCGGCAACCTGGAGCACGGCAAAGGCATCGCCCCAATCACCGCCAAAGCCGCCATCGCTCTCAGGCACCAGCAGCAGCGGAAAACCGGCGGCGACGATCGCCGGCCAGTCGGGCGCGGCGGC
>JANOCM010000155.1:0-5627 GCA_031412175.1 Alphaproteobacteria bacterium | reverse complement strand
GCTGCCCGCGCCGAGGAATATGCCCGCGGCATGGCGCAGGGCGGCGGCACGCTGTTCGAAGAACTCGGCTTTTATTATGTTGGGCCCATCGATGGCCATAATCTCGAACATCTGCTGCCGGTGCTCGAAAATGTCCGCGATGCCGCCGAAGGCCCGATGCTGATCCATGTCGTGACGCAAAAGGGCAAGGGCTACGCGCCGGCCGAGGCTGCCGCCGACAAATATCATGGCGTGCAGAAATTTGACGTGATTTCAGGCGCCCAGCAGAAATCGACCCCCAAGGCGCCGGCCTATCAGAACGTCTTCGGCGACGCGATGATCGCCGAGGCGCGCCGCGACGACAGCATCGTCGCCATCACCGCCGCCATGCCATCGGGCACCGGCGTCGATCGCTTCAACAAGGCGTTTCCGGACCGCACCTTCGACGTCGGCATCGCCGAACAGCACGCCGTGACCTTTGCGGCCGGCCTCGCCGCCCAGGGCATGCGGCCGTTCTGTGCGATCTACAGCACCTTCCTGCAGCGCGCCTATGACCAGGTCGTCCACGACGTCGCCATCCAGAATTTGCCGGTGCGCTTCGGCATCGATCGCGCCGGGCTGGTGGGGGCTGACGGCTGCACCCATGCCGGGGCGTTCGATGTGGCGTATCTGGCGACCTTGCCCAATTTCGTCGTGATGGCGGCATCGGACGAGAATGAACTGACCAACATGGTCCACACCATGGCGCTGCATGACACCGGGCCGATTGCCGTGCGCTACCCGCGCGGCGAAGGCACCGGCGTGGCGATCCAGGCCGTGCCGACACGGCTGGAAATCGGCAAGGGCCGCATCGTCCGCGAAGGCAAGACCGTCGCGATACTGTCGCTCGGCACGCGATTGCAGGAAGCCGAAAAGGCCGCCGAGGAATTGGAGAGCAAGGGCCTGTCGACGACGATCGCCGACATGCGCTTTGCCAAGCCGCTCGACCATGATCTGGTCCGCCACCTCGCCGCCACCCATGAAGTGTTGGTAACGATCGAGGAAGGCGCCGCCGGCGGCTTCGGCGCGCACGTGCTGACGTGGCTCAGCGACGAAGGCCTGACCGACGCCGGCCTGAAGGTGCGGACGCTGCGCTTGCCGGACATTTTCCAGGACCATGACAACCCGGCGAAGCAGTACGCCGAAGCCGGGCTGGACGCCCCGGCGATCGTGGCGACGGTGCTCGAGGCGCTGCGGCACAATTCGGTGGGGGTGGTGACGGGGGCTAGGGCTTAGTTCTCGAAATTGTTTGTTTGGGAGCAGACTAAATGCCAGATTCGGCTAATGGATTGTATATACTGATCCTTACGCTACCTGGTTTCATTGGCTACGCCGTTTTCAATTTTGTTTCGCATCGAAAGATTAAGCAGACTATTGATTCTGTTGGCTTCATTGTCCTTATAAATTGTATTTCTCTAGCGCTAAACGCGTACGGTTTTAACCGCCTATCGACACCACTAACAATAGGACTGGAAGGAAAGCAGCTAGTCCTTAACATTGAGTTTGTTGCCACATTTTTACGACTCGCCATGCTCTCGGGTACCCTTGGATTTGTCCTTGCTTGTGTAGGCAACGTCCAAAAAATTGAGACGGCGCTTTTTAAGTTTGGCATTGGTAGAAAGACAGGCAGCAATTCGCTGATAGCAGATGTGATATGTCTAAACCCGGATGTCTATTTCCGGATTTGGTTTAAATCCGGTGAGTACGTTGTCGGTCACCCTATTCGCTATTCATTGGATGGCGATGAAAATGCAATTTTCTTGGAGAAGGCGTTACATAGACCTGCAGTCGTCTCGGAAGCGGTTGGTTGGAATAGAAAATCCGTTTTGCGAACGCCTAAGGAAAGGACGATTGACGGTCCGGGTGTATTGATAATTTCGTATGATGATATAAGATGGATTGAGGTGCTTTAGAGGATTTTCGCATGTCTGAGAGGCAACGTGAACCGACTCAACCGCAGCCTCCCAAGCCCGAAGATTGGGAGAAAATCTACCGCCATGAAGTAGGCTGGGAACGATCGACAGACCGCCCGCCTCCGCCACCTCCTCCGCCGACAGATGTGTAGTGTTTGAATACAAGGGCTATGCCGGAACCATCGAGCCCGATGACGGCCTCTTCAGCGGCTGGGTCATCGGCCTGCGCGATGTCGTGACCTTCGAAGGCAGCAGCTTTGCCGAAGTCGAGGCGGCGTTTCGCGACAGCATCGACGATTATCTGGCCTTTTGCGCGACACGCGGCGAAGCGCCCGACCGGCCCTACAGCGGCAAGATCCCGCTCCGCGTCGATCCCGAACTCCATCGCCTTGCCGCCGTCCGCGCTGCCGCCGAAGGGATCAGCCTCAACCAGTGGATCGCCCGACGGATTGCCGCTTGATCGCATTGGCGACAGGCGTTTCCGGCAGATCGGCTACCTGGCGCTGCCACCCCGGCAGTCCGTTCGGCGGCTAAGCAGGCGCGGCGCGAGTTCGGCATTTTCCTACAGCAAAAGAATGTGTTACAGGATCGGCGACGCGCTCTTTGACATCGCTGGCACCATAAATGCGCTCTGGACGGGCAAATGTTCGGCACTCTGTAACTGAGTGACTTTCGAGACTTTCCGAACGGCGGAGCTTCGGCGTCGCAGAATGGCGTCAATGGTGTAGCCTTAGTGTAGCCTTAAGCGTGACAGCGTTGTTTTCAAAGGCAAATCCGGGGCGCGCGTTGCACTTGCCGGGCTCGGCCACGACGCGGTATAGTTGGTGGGCTTTCGGGGGTGCGTCACGCGTCCCCATGGTCCGGGCGAAGGGGCGGCAAGTCTCCACCGGCAGGTCGCGCCACATCGAACTTTGGGGGTATCGATATGCCGAGCATGACCATGGCAATGCAGACCGGCGACAGCTGCGCTGCGCACTGCACCGTGATCGCGATCGCCGAGCTGTTCAACACCCGGCACAACATGACGCCGCAATATGCCGAAAACACCGTCTGGCCGGCGATTCAGTTCAAGATCGGCGAGAACCAGGGCGGCACCGACGAACTGGCGAAGAAGAACAATTCCGACCCCCGCAAGATCGTCAGCTTCGCCAATGATACCGGCGGCGGCGCGGCGGTGACCGCCACCCTGCGCTGTGACGACGTCGCCAAGGCGAGCGCGCTGAGATTCGTCGATGCGATGGAGGGCATGAAGCTCGGCGGGCTGTTCAACATGATGAAGGGCCAGAACGCCACGGTCACCACCGATATTGCCGAAGGCGTCTATTACAATGCCAGCTTCCTGATGTTCGGCGGCGCTGCCCCGACCCCCGGCAACTACACCAAGGGCATGCACAATATCCTCGTCACGCGCAGCGGCGGCGACATCTGGTATTACAACTCGAACGAAGCTGTGCCGTCGTGGATACGGACCGCCGGCAATGATGCCTGGAAGATCCTGCGCAACCAAAATGCCGGCGGGGGCAGCTATGTCTTTACCGGCGTGTTGGTGGAGATGAAGGCGCAGGCCTGACGCAGCGCCGCATGGCTGCCATGCGGCGGACGGCCACTCGACCGCTGCCACCGTCTCGCCTATGCGGCAATGCACCATGAACGCCCCCGCCATCATCACCCCCCGCGTCCCCACCCGCGGCGAGATCCTGCTGCTGGGGTCGCTGACGGCGTTCGGCGCGGTCACCATCGACCTGTATCTGCCGACCTTGCCGATCATCGCGCGCGATTTCGCCGTGTCGCCGGCCAAGGTGCAGCTGACGTTTTCCGCCTTCTTCATCGGCATGGCGCTGGGGCAGCTCGTCTATGGTCCGGCGAGTGACCGGCTGGGCCGGCGCCCGGCGATCCTGTTCGGCTGCCTGGTCTATGTCATTGCCAGCCTCGCCTGTGCCTTTGCGCCGTCGGTCGACTGGCTGATTGCCGGGCGTTTTGCCCAGGCCTTGGGCTGTTGCGCCGGAATGGTGGTGGCGCGCGCCGTGGTGCGCGACCGCTACGATCACCGCGATTCGGCGCGGATTTTCTCGCTGCTGGTGCTGGTACTGGCCGTCGCGCCGCTGGTGGCGCCGTCGGTCGGCGGCTGGCTGGCAATGGCGTTCAGCTGGCGCGCCGTGTTCGTGGCGCTCGCCGCGATCGGCGCGGCGATCGGCGCCGCGGTATTCCTGCGCCTCGATGAAAGCCGCTCGCCCGAAACCGAGGCCAAGGCGCGCGGCGAATCGGTCGCCGGTGCCTATTGGGACCTGCTGCAGAACCGCCGCCTGCTCGGCTACACGCTGGTCAGCGCCTGCAACGGGGCAACGCTGTTCGGCTATATCGCCACCGCGCCCGATCTGATCATCGACATCTGGGGCTTTACCCAGGGCCAGTTCAGCCTGATCTTCGCGGTCATCGCGGTGGGTGTCATCGGGTCGAGCCAGGTCAACCGGCGGCTGTTGCTCAAGCATTCGCCCGATCGCATCCTGGGTGTCGCGTGCCTGTTCGCGGTGGGGTTCGGCGTAGCGCTGCTGCTGGCGACGACGCTCGGCCTGTCGAAATGGTGGATCATGGCGGGCATCTTTGCCGTGCTGACGTCGAACGGCTTCATCGCCGCCAATGCGCTGGCCGGGGCGCTCAACGTCGATCCGCTGCGCGCCGGCACGACATCCGGGCTGTTCGGCGCTGCGAATTTCGCGCTGGGGGCGGTTGCGTCGGCGACCGCGGCGGCGCTCCACGATGATACGGCAGGGCCGGTTTCGGTGGTGATCTTCACGGCGCTGGTGGTGGCGATGGTCGCCTATTACACGCTGGCGCGGCCGCAACCGCACCGGATCGCATGACGATCGGCGGTTTTTCGCCCCGCGCCTTCCTGTTGGCGCTGGCGGTTGTTGCCGTGTGGGGCACCAATTTCGTCGTCATCCGCCTTGGCCTCGATGCGCTGCCGCCGCTGCTCTTCGCGGCGTTGCGCTTCACGCTGGCGGTCGTGCCGCTGATATTCTTCCTGAAACGCCCCGCGGTCCCGCTGCGCGAGCTGGCGCTCTACGGCCTGTATATCGGCGTCGGCCAGTTCGGGCTGCTGTTCATCGCCATCGACGGGCTCATCGCGCCGGGTCTCGCCTCGCTGGTGGTGCAGACGCAGGTGGTGTTCACCATCGGCCTGGCGATGCGCGGCACCGGCGAACGGCTGGTGCCGGTGCAGTATGCGGCGCTGGCGCTGGCGATTGCCGGCATCGGCATCATCCTTGGCCATACCGGCGGCACCACAACACCGCTCGGGGTGGCGCTGGTGCTCGGCGCGGCGCTGTCGTGGTCGCTCGGCAACATGGTGTCGCGGCGGATTGGCCGGGTCGACATGCTGGCCTTCGTCGTCTGGTCGTCGCTGTTCGCGGTGCCGCCCCTGTTCGCGCTGGCGCTGATCTTCGAAGGCGGGCCACGGATCGCGCAGGCGCTTTCGGCAGCAGGCCCGGGCGTCTGGGCGACCGTGCTGTGGCAATCGGTCGGCAACACGATGTTCGGCTATGGCGCCTGGGGCTGGCTGCTGGCGCGCTATCCCGCCGGCAGCGTCGCGCCGATGGCGCTGCTGGTGCCGGTGTTCGGCATGGGCGCCGCGGCCTGGTGGCTGCACGAGCCGCTGCCGGCGTGGAAGCTGGCAGCGGCGGCGCTGATCATCGGCGG
>JANOCM010000154.1:0-3330 GCA_031412175.1 Alphaproteobacteria bacterium | reverse complement strand
GTGACGCGGCTGCCGTCGTGGCGGATGCGGGTGACCTTGGTGTTCTCGAAAATCCGCACACCGCTGTTGCGCGCGCCCTTGGCCAGCGCCTGGGTGATGTCGACGGCATTGGCATAGCCGTCGCTGGGAATGTGGATGCCGCCGACGATGTCATCGACCTGGGCGATCGGGAAACGTTCCCTGATCTCGCCTGGGGTGATGACATTGACCGGCAGGTCGAACACCTTGGCCATCGAGGCGCTGCGCTTCAGCTCCTCGAAGCGTTCGGCGTTGCTCGCCATCGAGATCGATCCGCACTGGCGATAGCCGGTGGCCTGGCCGGTTTCGGCTTCGAGCCCGCGGTAGAGCTCGCCGGTATACTTCGCCAGCTTGGTCATGTTGATCGACGGCCGCAGCTGGCCGACAAGCCCGGCGGCGTGCCAGGTGGTTCCGCTGGTCAACTGCTGCCGTTCGAGCAGGATCGTATCCGCCCAGCCGATCTTGCCGAGATGATAGGCGATCGAAGTGCCGATAACGCCGCCGCCGACGATGACGACACGGGCGCGGGTGGGGAGGGCGGCCATTGCGCGTCAGGCCTTCATTTTCAGATTGTCGGGGTCGTACGCCGGGTGTTCGAGCACCCGCGCGGCGCGGCGTTCGCCCTGGACGACGATTTCGAAGGTTGCGCCGGGCGCGGCATATTCCGGCGGCACGGCGGCGAAGAACAGGCTCTTGCCGACGCGGTGGCCATAGCCGCCCGATGTGGTCAGGCCGATGCAGCGATCGCCGGCCATGACCGGTTCGGCGCCGCGGGCATCGGTGTCGGTGGCGGCCATTTCGCCATAGACGATGCGAAAGCGATCGGGGGCATCGAGCGTCGCCTGCTTGCCGATGAAATTATCCTTCTTGAAGGCGATGAAGCGGTTCATCTCCGCCTCGAGCATCGTCAGTTCGTTGGTGAGTTCACTGCCCCAGGCCTTGTAGGCCTTTTCCATCCGCATCGTGTTGACGGCATAGAGGCCATAGTTGGCGATGCCGAAATCCTGGCCCGCGGCCCAGATGGCGTCGTAAAGCGGCAGCATCGCGTCGCTCGGCGGGTGGAGTTCCCAGCCGAGTTCGCCGACATAGGAGACGCGCAGCGCCCGCAGCCTGTGGCCGGCGATGCTGATCTCGCGGCCGCTGAGCCAGCGGAAACCCTCGTTCGACAGGTCGGCGTCGGTCAGCCGTGCCAGCAGGTCGCGCGACCGGGGGCCGTTGACGACAATGACGCCGCGGTCTTCGGTGACATTGCGGATGTCGATCTGCTCGTGCGGCAGTTTCGACTGTATCATCAGGTCGAGATCGCGCAGTTCGGCAGCGGCCGCCGAAAGGCAGTAGAATTGATCGTCGGCGAGCCGTGTCACCGTCATTTCGCCATAAATCCGCCCGCCGCGCGATAGCGGATGGACGAGGCCGATGCCGCCCGCCTTCTTTGGCATGCGGTTGGCGCAAATGCGGTTGAGGAACGCCTCGGCATCGCGGCCGGTGACGTCGTATTTGGCAAAGCCGGTCAGATCGAGCACGCCGACGCGTTCCGCAACCGCGCGGACTTCATCGGCGACCACGGCAAAGACGTTACTGCGGGCATAGCCCGAGATTTCGGCGCAGCCATCGCGCGAGAACCATTTCGGCCGTTCCCAGCCAAAGGTTTCGGTGTGCACCGCCCCCTGTGCCACCAGCCGGTCGTGCAGCGGGCTGGTTTTTTGCGGCCGGCCATCGGGTTCCTCCTCGCCCGGCAGGCGGGTGGTGAAGGTCAGCCGGTAATCGAGGAAGACCTTGGCGCGCGAATAGTCTTCGTCGGCATAGGCGCCGTAGCGGCGCGGGTCGAACTCGGTCATGTTGATGTCGGCGTCGCCGAACACCATCCATTGCGCCAGATATTTGCCGGCGCCGCCACCCTGGGCGATGCCGAACGACGTGCCGCAGCAATGCCAGAAATTGCGCAAGCCCGATGCCGGCCCCAGCAGCGGGCCACCGTCGGGCGTGTGCGGGATGGCGCCGTTGATGACGCGGCGGATGCCGACCTCGCCAAGGATCGGCATGCGTTCGATGGCACGCTCTAGCCATTTGCCGATACGATCGAGGTCGTCGCCGAACAATTCGCTCGTCGATTGCCATTCGGGCATGCCCTTGGGCGCCCAGGCTTCCTTCAGCCCGACGTTTTCGTAGATGCCGATCAGGCCGCTTTTCTGTTCCTGGCGGAAATAGCCCGAAACCCAGGGGCAGCGCATCACCGGGATTTCCTCGGCGCGGTCGATGAACGCCTGGATCGGATCGGTGACGATATAGTGATGTTCCATGTTGGTGACCGGAATGTCGATGCCCGCCATCTGCGCCACCTGCCGGGCATAGCAGCCGGCGGCATTGACGACGATTTCGGCGCGGATGACGCCGTGTTCGGTGGCGACATCCCATTCGCCGGTCCGCAGCTGCATAAGCCCGGTCACGCGGTTCTTGCGGATGACCCTGGCCCCCATCGCCCGCGCGCCGATGGCCAGCGCGTTGCACAGCCCTGACGGATCGGCGTGGCCGTCGCTGGTGGTATGGGCGCCAGCGATGACGCCGTCGGTGTTGAGGAACGGATTGAGGCGGCGGATCTCGGCGGGATCGATGATCGCCATGTCGAACCCGATGATTTTCGAATAGCCGTGGATGTATTTCAGCCAAGCCAGCTCGCGTTCATTGGTGGCGAGGCGGATGCCGCCCGAGGCGTGCCAGCTGACATATTGGCCGGTGATGCCTTCCAGCCGCGGATAGAGATCGTTGCTGTAGGCGTGGATCTTGGCAAGGTTGTAGCTGCCGGTGATGCTCGGGCATTGGCCGGCGGCGTGCCATGTCGATCCCGACGTCAGTTCGTCCTTCTCGACAAGGATGGTATCCGTCCAGCCAAGCTCGGCCAGATGATACAACAGGCTGGCACCCATGATGCCGCCGCCGATGATCACCACCCGCGCCTGGGTCGGCTGCTGTGTCTGCATGAAATCGCCGGCCCCCGTTGCAACGACACTTTACGGGCGCCGATTGCTGCAAGACAAATCAGCAGATAAGGGGGTTTGACCTCAATCTGTTTATGGACATGCGATGGCTGACCGCGCGCCCGTTACCGGATTGCCGCCGCTGGCGTGGTTGCGCGCGTTCGAAGCGGCGGCGCGCACCGAAAGCTTTACCGCGGCGGCGCGCGAACTGGGCCTGACCCAAGCGGCGATCAGCTATCAGGTTCGCGCGCTCGAGGATCGGCTCGGCTGTGCGATGTTCGATCGCCTGCCGCGCGGCGTGCGGTTGACGGCAATGGGCATCGCCTATCTGGCGCCG
>JANOCM010000153.1:0-9173 GCA_031412175.1 Alphaproteobacteria bacterium | reverse complement strand
GTTGAGGACGACATCCTCGCAGGCTTCGCGCAGTTCCGCGGGGATGGCGTCATAGACGTCGAGCTGCCCGGCGTTGACGATGCCCATGTCCATGCCGGCGCGGATGGCGTGGAGCAGGAACACCGAATGCATGGCGCGGCGCACGGGTTCGTTGCCGCGGAACGAGAACGACAAGTTCGACACCCCGCCCGAGATATGGGCATGCGGGCAGCGCCGGCGAATCTCGGCGGTCGCGGCGATGAAGTCGTTGCCGTAGTTGTTGTGCTCCTCGATCCCCGTCGCCACCGCAAAGATGTTGGGATCGAAGATGATATCGGCGGGTTCAAAACCGATGCCGACCAGCAGCCGATAGGCGCGCTCGCAGATTTCGACCTTGCGCTGCGCCGTATCAGCCTGGCCCTTTTCGTCGAAGGCCATGACGACCGCGGCAGCGCCATAGCGCATGACCTTGCGGGCGTGTTCGAGGAACGGCCCCTCGCCTTCCTTGAGGCTGATCGAATTGACGATGCCCTTGCCGGCGATGCACTTCAGCCCGGCCTCGATTACGCTCCATTTCGAGCTGTCGACCATCACCGGCACCCGCGCGATATCGGGCTCGGCGGCGATGAGCTTCAGGAACGTCGCCATCGCGAATTCGCTGTCGAGCAGCCCTTCGTCCATGTTGACGTCGATGATCTGGGCGCCGTTTTCGACCTGGTTGCGCGCGACTTCGACCGCGGCGGCATAGTCGCCGTTGAGGATCAGCTTCTTGAACGCCGCCGATCCGGTGACGTTGGTGCGTTCGCCGATGTTGATGAACTGGGCGACCTGCGCCGCCTCGCGGCGTTCGCCCGGCGAGGGTTCGGACGGCGGAGTCAGCGCGGCGAGGACTTCGTCGTCGACGGGCAGCGCGGCGGAAATGGTCATGCGGCGAAACTGAAGGCTTCGAGGCCCGACAGGCGCAGCGCCGGGTGGGCACCAGGCACCGGCCGTGGCGGGTATTTCGCCACTTCGCGCGCCATCGCCGCGATATGCGCCGGCGTCGTGCCGCAGCAGCCGCCGACGATGTTGACGAGGCCCGTCGCCGCCCAGTCGCCGACCAGCCCGCCGGTGGTATCCGGCGCCTCGTCATATTCGCCGAGATCATTGGGCAGGCCGGCGTTGGGATAGACCTGGATCAGCGTGTCGGCGACCTTGGCGAGCGCGACGACATGCGGGCGCAATTCGGTGGCGCCGAACGAGCAGTTGAGGCCGACGGTGAGCGGCTTCACATGGCGGATCGAATGCCAGAAGGCCTCGACCGTCTGGCCGCTGAGATTGCGCCCCGACAGGTCGGTCAGCGTCATCGACAGCATCACCGGCAGTTCGCGGCCGAGCGCCTCGCCGGCTTCGGCGGCGGCAAAGGCGGCGGCCTTGGCGTTCAGCGTGTCGAACACGGTTTCGATGAGGATGATGTCGACGCCGCCTTCGACCAGCGCATCGATCTGTTCGCGATAGACGGCCTTCACCCCGTCGAAATCGACTTCGCGATAGCCGGGGTCGGAGACGCGCGGGCTGAGTGACAGGGTCTTGTTGGTCGGCCCCAGCGCCCCAGCGACGAAGCGCGGCCGGCCATCGGCGGCGGTCGCCCGATCGGCGCAGGCGCGGATGATGCGCGCGGCGGCGCGGTTGATGTCACCGACCAGATGCTCGGCGCCGTAATCGGCCTGCGAAATGCGGTTGGCGTTGAATGTGTTAGTGGCGAGCACATCGGCACCGGCGGCGACATAGGCGTCGCAGATGCCGGCGACATCGTCGGGCCGGGTCAGGTTGAGGATGTCGTTGTTGCCCTTCTGGTCCATCGGCAACGCCAGATCGCCCTTATAGTCGGCCTCGGTCAGGCCGAGGCCCTGGACGGCGGTGCCATAGGGGCCGTCCTTGATCAGGATGCGGGTCGCGGCGGCGGCGCGGAAACGCTCGGAAACAGTCATGCGGCAAGATCCAGAGGGGCGGCCGGGCGAACGCCGAGCATGTGGCAGATCGCATAGGCGAGGTCGGCGCGGTTGAGCGTGTAGAAATGGAAATGGCGGACACCGCCGGCGTAAAGCCGCCGGCATTGTTCGGCAGCGACGCTGGCTGCCACCAGTTGCCGGGCGGCCGGCTTGTCGTCGAGGCCTTCGAACAGCCGCGCCATCCACGCCGGCACGTCGGTGCCGCACGGCCCGGCCATGCGCTGGAGGTTGGCGAAATTGGTCACCGGCAGGATGCCCGGCACGATTTCGGCGCTGATGCCGGCGACGGCGGCGCGATCGCGGAAGCGGAAGAAGGTTTCGGGTTCGAAGAAGAATTGCGTGATGCCGCGCGTCGCGCCGGCGTCGAGCTTGGCCTTGAAGGCATCGAGATCGGCGGTGGCGTCGCGGGCCTCGGGATGCACCTCGGGATAGGCGCTGACCGAGACTTCGAAATCATGGACGCGGCGCAGGCCGGCGACGAGGTCGGCAGCGCTGGCATAGCCGTCGGGGTGCGGGGCAAAGCGCGCGTCCTTCGCCGGCGGATCACCGCGCAGCGCAACGATGTGGCGGACGCCGGCCTGCCAATAGGCATCGGCAATCGCGTCGATCTCTTCGCGGCTGGCGTTGACGCAGGTCAGGTGCGCGGCTGCCGGAATGCTGGTTTCGCGGGCGATGCGCGCCACGGTGGCGTGGGTGCGTTCACGCGTCGAACCGCCGGCGCCATAGGTCACCGAGACGAAGCGCGGGCCCAGCGGCTTCAGCGTTTCGACCGATTCCCACAGCGTCGCCTCCATGGCTTCCGTCTTGGGCGGAAAGAATTCGAAGCTGACGGCGATGTCGCCGGGCAGATCGGCATAGAGCGGGCCATTATGGGCGCGCGCTGCCTCGGCGGCATGGTCGAAGCTTGCGGTCACGCCGCTTTCCTTTCCCGAAGAGTGGTGGCCGGGCGCCGGCCCAGCCACAGCGTCACGCCCAGCGCGCGATGATTTTGCGCATCCGCCGCCGGCAATTGCGCCGCCACAGCGGCGTCGAGCCCGGCCGCCGCCATCCAGCCGATGACCTGGGCATCGGCGAAACCCAATCGGACATGGCGCTCCTGCGCGCGCAATTCCTCGCGCCCGTGCGGCATGAAATCGACGACAAGCAACCGGCCGCCGGGGGCGAGCACCCGCGCCGCCTCGGCGACGACGGCCGCCGGGTCATCGGCAAAATGCAGAACCTGGTGAAGCACGACGGTATCGGCACTGCCATCGTCGCGCGGCAGCGCATACATGTCGCCGCGCCGCACCTCGGCATTGGTCAGCCCCGACGCTTCGATGCGGCCGCGCGCCAGCCGCAGCATTTCCGGCGAGCGGTCGATGCCCAGCGCCGCGCGCGCCTGGGCCCCGAGCAACTCGATCATCCGCCCGGTGCCGGTGCCGACATCGACGAGTTCGCCGAGATCGCCACCCGAGTCGCCTGATGCGAGAACCGCGGCGATTGCCGATTCTATGTCCGATTCGGCGATATGCAGCGCGCGTTCGCGGTCCCAGTCGGCGGCATGGGCGGCGAACCACGCATCGGCGGCGGCGGCGCGTTCGGCGCGGACGTCGGCGAGCCGCGCCTGGTCGGCGGCACCGGCGCCGGGCGACAGCGCATCGATACCGTGCAGCACGGAATCGCAGACGGCCGGCGCGCCGAGCCGGACGAACACCCAGGCGCCTTCCTTGACGCGGCGGACCAGCCCGGCATCGGCGAGGATGCGGATATGACGCGACACGCGCGGCTGGCTTTGCCCGAGCACCGCGGCGAGTTCGCCGACCGACAATTCCATGCGGCGGACGAGCAGCAGGATGCGAACCCGGCTGGGATCGGCCAACGCCCTGTAAATGGAAAGCAACGCCTGCATGGCCTGCAGGACATAAAGATATCTTTATATGTGTCAAGCAAGCCGAGCGACGCACCGCCCGGCTTGCGTTGAAACAGTCTTCAGACGTGCTGGCCCCTGCCGCCCGTCAACCCGCGATTGATCGCCCAGATCGCCGCCTGGGTGCGGTTCATCAGGTGCAGCTTGCGCAGGATCGCCTTGTTGTGGACCTTCACCGTCGCTTCGGTGATGGCCAGCTTGCGGGCGATCAGCTTGTTCGAATCGCCGACCGCGAGGCATTCGAGGATATCGACTTCGCGATCCGAAAGGTCACCGGCGACATTGCCGGCATCCCAGACCCGGCCATCGGAGGTTTCGTGCAGCGTCGCCAGCTGCGAGAAGGCCGGCGCGCAGACGAATTTTTCACCGGCCAGCACGAGGCCAAGCGCGCGCAACAGCGTATCGGACGACGTTTCCTTGTTCAGATAACCGTCGACGCCATGCTCGACTCCGCGTGCAACACTTTCGAGATCGCACTTGTCGGACATCAGCGCGACTCGCGCGGCGGGGAAAAGTTCGCGGACCTGGCGGCAGGTTTCCAGCTGGTCATCGACCGCCGGCCCGTCGATCAGCACCAACTGCGGCTCGGGCACACGCCCCTCGGCGTTGACCATCGCGGCAACCGATACGGCGCTCGCCTCGACGAAAAAATCTGCCTTTTCAAGAATATGACGCAGGCCATCACGAACCAGGTCGCTGCCCCCGACGATGACTACCTTGATTGAATCCGGCATCGAACACTCCAACGCTTACCATCCAAGACCCAGAGATAAGGCGGCCCCCCGCACCGGCTGGCGCCGATGCCTGGTGCAATGTCCGCCCTCCCGACGATTGCCGATTTACCGGTCAGCGTTTTTTTGACCCGAAATATTAATGGAATGTTATCCATTAGAGGTGCCGCCTGCAATACCACCTACGAGTTAGGGTTATCCACAGGGGGCATGCCATCGCCGCGATCAGGATCGCGGCGATGGCAGTCCGTTCACGCCACCACGCCGATGTTGTTGCGACGCAACCGCGCCGCGCCACCGATCAGGCCGAAGCCCATGATAAGCATGGCCCAATTCGCCGGTTCCGGCACCGCGCCGGCGAAATCGTCGAACTCGAACGCCGCCTGGGTGCTGGTGAAGCGCACGCTGGTCACCACCTCGCCGGGGGCGAGCATGAAATTGACACGGCGGTTGGTGATAGCCGCGCCCTGGTCGCCATTGGCCGGCGGCAGGTCCGATCCGAGAATCGTTGCGAACACGGTATTACCGTTGAGCAGCTCGAGCGTGTTGTAGCTGTCGATCGAACCCCAATAGAAGCTGAAGCTCTTCAGCGGATTCGCCAGGCCCGACAGGTCGAGCGTCGCGGTACCACCACCCGCGCCGGCGAGCGGCACGACGGCATATTGCGTGCCATCGAGCGCCGGGGCGGCGTACTGGCCGCTGACCGAGCCGGTGGCGAGGGTGAACGACCCGGTAAGCTCCGGCGTCGGGCTTTCGAAATCGAACAGGATGGTCTGGCCGCCGATCGGACCCGGATCGGGCGCGCCGGCCACCGACGTCACGGTGACAGCCCCGGCCGACGTGGCCAGTGCCGCGGCGGCAAACAGGGAAAGCATGGTTTTCATGGTGTTCTCCTCGACATGGAGCACGCCGCTCCACACCGGAAAACAAGCAAACCGCGTGCCAGACGGGTTGGAAATTAAGAGACACGAAAGTGCAAATATTAACGAATTTTCTACCACTTTCGTGCGTCATGCTGCACCGCAACAACAGGACCAAAAGTGTAAAATATCTTTACACTCGCGAATGTTGAGCCTCGACCGGCGTGACTGCCGCAGGCGGTTGCCAGCTGTCGCGATTGAATCCCGTTGTATGGCAAGGCGTTCCCCGGCAAGAAGGCAGCATGCTGTTCTCGTTGCTCGGTCGTGCCTCCCTTGTTGTCCTGGCTTTGGGCGTCGCCGGCTGCGCCACGCCGCGCGCCGGCGGGCTGGAGGTTGCGGAGGCCGATCGCTGGGAAGCCACCAACCGCCGGATCTACAAGTTCAACAAGGGCGTCGACAAATACGCGCTGAAGCCCGCCGCCAAGGTCTATCGCACCGCGATCCCGACCGCCGGTCGCCACGGCATCAGCAATGTCTACAACACCTACAACGAGCCGCTGAATTTCCTCAACGACCTGCTGCAGGGCAAGATCAGCAAGGCGTTTCGCTCGGTCGATCGCTTCCTGATCAACGCCACCATCGGTGTCGGCGGGCTGGCTGACAATGCCACCGAGCTCGGCCGGCCCGAGGAGCCCGAGGACTGGGGCCAGACCTTTGCGCACTGGGGCATCAAATCGGGCCCCTATGTCATGCTGCCATTGTTCGGGCCGTCGACGTTGCGCGACAGTTTCGGCCTCGGCTTCGATTTCGTCGTCCACCCGTCGGATTTCGTCCGCAACGCCACCGCCAGCCCCAGCCTGTTCTGGCGCGCCGGCCAGGTATCGCTGCGCATCGTCAACCTGCGCGCGCGGATCGAGGACCAGGGCGGCGATGCGCTGCTCGCCGGCAGCCTCGATGAATATACGCTGGTCAAATCGGCCTATCTGCAGAACCGCAAGAACCTGATCTGGGACGGCAATCCGCCCTATGACGCGTCGGAGGACGGCAGCGAGGACGCGCCAGCGGCACCGGCGCCGGAGACCCCGGTCAGCGCAGCACCACCACCGCAGTAACCCACTTTTTTGTCACCCCGGCGTAGGCCGGGGCCCATACACCACGAGTTTTGGGAACGGGCACCCTCGCGCGGCCGAATTTATGCCGTATGGGCCCCGGCCTTCGCCGGCGTGACAGTGAATATTCGCCTACCGCACCGCCGCCGCCGCAATGACGGGCAGCAGCGGCGCCAGCCCGCCGAACGCCGGCTCGATTTCCTGGGTGACCGGCCCCAGCGTGAAACCGGCGGCACGCACCAGCGCGGCGCTGTCGCGATCGAGATGGCAGCCGACACCGACGACCCGCTGGATCGGCGTCAACCGGCGCTGCCAGCGCTGGCGGCCGCTGTCGTCGCTCAGCACATGTTCGAAGAACAGGAACTGCCCGCCGGGCTTAAGCACGCGGCGGATTTCGGCGAGCACCTGCGGCACGTCCTGGACACTGCACAGGGTCAGGCAGGTGACCACCGTGTCGAAACTGGCGTCGGCGAACGGCAACCCCTCGCCGGCGCCGGGCACCGATGTGATCGGCACCGGGCTGGCGGCGAGGCGGTCGGCAGCGCGGCGGTTCATGCCTTCGGATGGCTCGACCACGGTCAGCCGGGTCACCCTGGCGGGATCGTAGAACGGCAGGGTGGCGCCGGTGCCGAAGCCGATCTCCAGCACGTCGCCGGTTGCCTGGGCGACCAGCGCCGCACGCCGCGCCTCGATCCGCGGATGGCCGAGCGCCCTGTCGAGCAGCCAGGGGAAAATGCGTTCGCTGTAGAGGCCCATCGGGCGAGCGTGGACCCGGCTTCCCCCGGCGGCAAGCCTGCGCTATCGCACAGGCCATGCGTGCCCTGCCCCTGATCCTGCTGCTTGTCCTCGCCGCCTGTGGCAGCGACCCCGACAAAAGGACGACGCCGCAGGAAGGCAAGGTCACCGCCAAGGCCGTCGCCGATGTCGATGCCGCGATGGCCGACGCGCGCAAGGCACCGCCGGTGGCTGTCGCCGCCCCAGCCGTCGCCGCCCCGGCGCCGAACGCGGCAGCGCCCGCCGAGCCGATTTCCGAGCCCGCACAATAGCCTGCGGCGCCGCGTCGCGCCGCCTGTTCGGAACCAATGTCGGCATCATGGCTTCGTGCTCAGACCACGCAGCAACGACAGGAACTTCATCATGCGCATTGCAGCCCTCGCCACCGTGTTGATCGCCGCCACCCTGCCCCTCGCCGCTTGCGGCGAACGCACCGAAAGCACCACGACGAGCACGGTGACGACCGACACCACCACGACCGATCCGATGACCGGCGACACCACGACCAGCGGCACCGTCGCCACGACGCCGGCGACCAGCACCGACACCACGACGTCCGACGCCGCAATGTCGACGACGACATCGGACACGATGGCAACGCCGACCGACGGGATGAGCAGCATATCGAGCACGATGAGCAACGGCGCCACCACCCCGCCGCAGTAACGGCGATAAAAAAGGGGCCGCAGCTTGCGCTGCGGCCCCTCGATTTTTCGGTCAGGCGTGGACTGTTAGAAGTCCATCCCGCCCATGCCGCCCATGCCGCCGCCGGGCATGCCGCCGCCGCCCTTGTCGTCGGCCGGCAGTTCGGTGATCGCGGCTTCCGTCGTGATCAGCAGCGATGCAACCGAGGCTGCATCCTGCAGCGCGGTGCGAACGACCTTGGTGGGGTCGATGACGCCGGCGAGAACCAGGTTCTCGTAGACATCGGTCTGCGCGTTGAAGCCGATCTTGTCGTCATTGCCATCGAGCAGCTTGCCCGAGACAACGGCGCCGTCATGGCCGGCGTTCGATGCGATCTGGCGCACCGGAGCGAACAGCGCCTTGCGGACGATGTCGACACCGCGGGTCTGGTCGTCGTTGGCACCCTTGAGGCCTTCGAGCGCCTTGGTCGCATAGAGCAGCGCGGTACCACCGCCCGGGACGATGCCTTCTTCGACCGCGGCGCGGGTTGCGTGCAGCGCGTCGTCGACGCGATCCTTGCGCTCCTTGACTTCGACTTCGGTCGAACCGCCGACCTTGATGACCGCGACACCGCCGGCGAGCTTGGCAAGGCGCTCCTGGAGCTTTTCCTTGTCATAGTCGCTGGTGGTGATCTCGATCTGGGCCCGGATCTGTTCGACACGCCCCTTGATCGAATCGGCTTCACCGGTGCCATCGATGATGGTGGTGTTGTCCTTGTCGATGGTGACGCGCTTGGCCTGGCCGAGCATCGGCAAGGTGACGTTCTCCAGCTTGATGCCAAGGTCTTCGGAAATCATCTCACCCTTGGTCAGGACGGCGATGTCTTCCAGCATGGCCTTGCGGCGATCACCGAAGCCCGGCGCCTTGACAGCGGCAACCTTGAGGCCGCCGCGCAGCTTGTTGACGACGAGGGTCGCCAGCGCTTCGCCTTCGACGTCTTCGGCGATGCTCAGCAGCGGCCGGCCCGACTGGACGACGGCTTCGAGCACCGGCAGCAGCGCCTGCATGTTCGACAGCTTCTTTTCGTGGATCAGGATGTAGGGGTTGTCGAGCTCGACCTGCATCTTTTCCGGGTTGGTGATGAAGTAGGGCGACAGATAGCCACGATCGAACTGCATGCCTTCGACGACATCGAGTTC
>JANOCM010000152.1:0-1725 GCA_031412175.1 Alphaproteobacteria bacterium | reverse complement strand
TTCGCTTTACGCGCGCGCCGGGCACTGGGTCCACCACGCCGGGCGGGGGGTTTTCCTTGCCTATGTGTGGGTGTTTCTGGCGTATTGACACACCCCCACCCCCTTGGGGGGTGGGCGACTCGGCGCCAGCCGAGCGGGGTGGGGGTGAGCGAATTTCGATGCTGGCGACCCCCACCCCGCTCGCTGCGCGAGTGGCCCTCCCCGCAAGGGAGAGGGAGTAGGAGGGGGCAGCATGGCGACCACAGCCGAAGTCAACGCGCGTGACCGCGGCCTGGTGCGCGGCATCGGGCCGCTGGGGCTCGCCGCCAACATGGTCAACTATACCGTCGGCGCCAGCATCTTTGTCATGCCGGCGCTGGCCGCCAAGGCGGCGGGGGCCTGGGCGCCGGTGGCATTCCTGATCGCCGCCATCGCCAATGTCGCCATCACCATCTGCTATGTCGAGGCCGGGTCGCGGGTGCCGACCAGCGGCGGCCAGGCCGGCTTTACCGAGGTCGTGTTCGGGCGTTTCGCCGGCTTCCTGACCGGTGCGCTGACCTATCTCGCCAATGTGCTTGCCGCCGGCGCCATCACTGCGGCGGCGGCCGATACCGCGGCGGCGTTCGTGCCGGCGCTGGCGGCACCGCTGGTGCGCGCCGGGCTGATCGTCGGCCTGGCGCTGCTGCTGTTCGCGATGAACCGCGGCGGCGTGCGCACGGCGATGCGCTTCGTGTCGCTGGCGGCGGCGATCAAGCTGGTGCCGCTGGCGATTTTCCTCGTCGTCGGGGTGTTCGCGATCAACCCGGCGTTCCTGCCGGTGCCGCGGCTGCCGGTGGCGCCGGGGCTGGGTGATGCCACCCTGCTGGCGGTGTTCCTGTTCGCCGGCGTCCATGGCGCGTTGCTGGCGGGCGGCGAGATTCGCGATCCGGCGCGCACCCTGCCGCGCGCACTGGTGCTCGGGCTGGCGGCGGTGACGATCATCTTCGTCGGCGCACAGCTGGTGGCGCAGGGCATCTTGGGGCCCGCGCTGGCCGATTCGAAGACGCCGCTCGCCGATGCGCTGGGGCTGGTGTCGCCGGGGCTGCGCACCCTGATGCTCGCCGGCGCGCTGGTGTCGATGCTCGGCTGGACAGTATCGGACGCGCTCAGCACGCCGCGGCTGCTGTTCGCGATGGCGCGCGACGGCCGGCTGCCGGCGTGGCTTGGGGTGCTCGATCCGGCGAGCCATGTGCCCGTGCGGGCAATCGCCGTGCATATTGCAATCGTGGTTGCGCTAGCGGTGTTCGGCAGCTTTGCCGCGCTGGCAGCGGTGTCGGGGCTGGTACTGGTGCTGCTGTTCATCGGCGCTGCCATGGCGGCGCTGGCGCTGCGCCGGCGCGGCGTTGCGCTCGGCGGCGATGTCGCGGCGCTGCCGGGGACGCCGGTCGCGGCGCCGGTGGTGATTGCGGTGATGGTTTGGGTCGCGGCGCAATCGACGCCCGCGCAGGCGGGGCTGCTGGCGGCGGTGATCGGGGCGTGCGCGCTGTGGTTCGCGGCGGTGGAGCGGCGGCGAATCTAGATCCAGTCCCCGCGCCGATAGCCCTGCGCCCTGAGCAGCACCGTCAGGTCGCCGTGCCGCACCGCTGCATCGGCCGCCGCCGCGGCTTTCGGCTTGGCGTGGTAGGCGATGCCCAGCCCGGCGGCCTCGAGCATCGGGATGTCGTTGGCGCCGTCGCCGACCGCCAGTGTCGCAGCCAGGTCGATGCC
>JANOCM010000151.1:0-9026 GCA_031412175.1 Alphaproteobacteria bacterium | reverse complement strand
GTATGTTGCTGGCGGACAATGTTGCCTCCGATACCATGGAATTGGGGTCTGGGGCCTAAGGCCCCAGCCGCCGGAGGCTCTGCAACGTCTCGATCCGATAAAGTCGAGTCTAGCGATGTCAAAGAGCACGTCCATCATCATATAACCAATATGGCTAAAATGTCAATGCCATAGGCTATGCCCAGGGTCGCTCGCGGAACCAGCTGGTGATAATGTATTTGGTGCCGCTGCGCACCGGCATGCCCTGGTGCAGCGTGTCGTAATTGGGCTGGCCGCCGGGCAGCAGATTGTTCCACGCCAGCAGCTTACCGGTTTCGGGCTGGATGATCTTGCCGAGCCGCTTGAAGCGCGTCGCACCCCCGGCGCCGGGTTCGTTGAGATAGACCATCAGCGTCCAGGTGCGCTGGCCGGCAACGCTGCAATAGCGCTCATAATCCGGGCCGCCGGGTTCGAATGTATCGGTATGCGCCTTGAATTCCTGGCCGACGGCATAGCGCTGGCCCTGCAGCGGCTCGGCATGGCGGGCATCGAGCCCGCCATAGGCCGCCAGCCGCGCCACGATACCGGCGATGAACGCATCGTCGCTGCCGAGGTCGCACGTTTCGCTGGTGCGAAAGTCGGACTCGCCATAATGGTCGGCAAGCCCCGACGGGCGGCGCTCGGCATCGATGCGCGCCACCAGTTCGGCGCATTCGGCGGCCGCCAGGAAGCCGCGCCGGGCGAACAGCTCGACGTGGCGGAAAGGCATACGCTGAGCGCCGGCAAAAACGGTCATAGCAGCCAGTCTAGCCACGGCCGGGCCAGCCACAAGACCCACGCCGCGGCGGCGAGCAAGGCGCCGAGCGGCACCCGGCTGTGGCGCGTCACCGCCCGCCCCGCCAGCCGGTCATAGCCAACCAGCGCCAGCCCCAGCGATGCCGCCAGCAGCAGCACCAGCGGCAACAGCGTCCAGCCGAGCCAGGCGCCGATCGCACCGAACAGTTTCGGATCGCCACCGCCAAGGCCGACGCGCCCGGTCAGGGCCTTGTAGCCGAGGGCGATCAGCGCCAGCGACGCAAAGCCGACCGCGGCACCGATGGCACGGTCGGTGAGCGCCGGCGGCAGCCAATAGCCCGCGGCCAGCCCCGCGGCACCCAGCGGCAGGGTCAGCGCATCGGGCAGCCACAGATGCTCGCTGTCGAGCACCAGCAGCGCCAGCAGCGCCCAGCCGAACACCGCCCCCGAGATGCCAGTGGCATCGGGGTGCAGCGCCAGCGCCAGCGCGCCGATGCCGCCGGCGGCAAGCTCGATCGCCAGATGGCGCGGTGCGATGGCGCCGCCGCAATGCCGGCAGCGGCCGCGCAAGGCGATATGGCTTAGCACCGGCACAAGGTCGCGTGGCCCCAGCACGGCGTCGCAATGATCGCAGCGCGAGCGGCCACTGGCGATGCTGCGGCCCTGCGGCCAGCGCGCCGTCAGCGCCGCGATGAAACTGCCGAGGATCAGCCCGGCGATCAGGCCGAGCAGCGCCGGCATCAGGCGAGATTTTGGCCGGGATTCTGGCCGGGATTCTGGGGCGGCAGCAGGATCTGGCGGATGGCGCGCCCGGCGGCGAGATCGTCGAGCGCCGCGTTGATCTCCGCCAGCGGCCGCGTGCCCGACAGCAGCCGCTCGACCGGCAGCCGCCCGGCCCGCCACAGCGCGATATAGCGCGGCACGTCGCGCGCCGGGATGGCGCTGCCCATATAGCTGCCGATCAGCGTCTTGGCATCGGCGACGAGGCTGACGGCGGGGATGGTCAGTGGCTCGGCCGGATTTGGCAGCCCGACGGTGACGGTGCGGCCACCGCGCCGGGTCAGGCGATAGGCCTCGGCGAGCACCTTGCCCGACCCGACGCTTTCGATGGCGACATGGGTTCCGGTGCCGGTCGCCGCCTTGATCGCCGCCTCGGCGTCATCGGGGTGTACGGCCGCACGGGCGCCGAGTTCGAGCGCGAGGCCACGCTTTTCCGCCACCGGATCGATGGCGATCACCGGCTCCGCCCCCGCCGCGACGGCGCCGAGCAACGCCGCCAGCCCAACCCCGCCCAGCCCCCAGATGGCGACGCTTTCACCGGGGCGCACCACCGCCGAATTGAACACCGCGCCGACGCCGGTCAGCACCGCGCAACCGAACAGCGCGGCGATTTCGGGCGGCACGTCGCTGTCGATCTTCACCGCCGAGCGTTCGTCGATGACAGCATGGCCGGCAAAGGCCGAAAGGCCGAGATGGTGGTGGACGGGGTGGCCGTTCTCGCTGAGCCGACGACCGCCGCCGAGCAGCTCGCCGCGGCCATTGGCGCCGGCGGCATTGGCGCACAGCCAGCCTTCGCCGCTGGCGCAGGCGACGCACTGCCCGCAGGCCGGCAGGAAGGCGAGGACGACGCGGTCGCCTGGGCTGAACCCGCTATCGGCGCTGCCGGTGGCAACGACGGTGGCGCAGGCTTCGTGGCCCAGCGCCATCGGCACCGGGCGCGGGCGGTCGCCATTGACCACCGACAGGTCGGAATGGCAAAGGCCCGCCGCCTCGATGCGCACCAGCAGCTCGCGCGGCCCCGGCGCCGCGAGGTCGAGCGCCGCCAGCCGCAGCGGGCGTGTATCGGCAAAGGGCGCGGCATTGGCGGTGGTATCGAGCACGGCGGCGGTGATCTTCATGGCGGCAGCGATACGGCGATTTGGCCCCGTTGCACAGGGGGCGCGCAACGGCGGCGCGACGTCACGATTCGGAACCGCAATGGCTGCAACACGTTGTGCGGCAAGCAGTAGCGGAGACGATGATGACCGAGCCACGCACCGATTCCGACAAGGACCGCGCCCGGATCTGGGAGGCCGCCGAAGGCAAGACCGCCATGCTGGTGACCAGCGATGACGAGGGCCCGCACGCGCGGCCGATGTCGGCGATCCTGCGCCCCGATGACGGGCTGATCTGGTTCCTGACCGACGAATCATCGGGAAAGCTCGACGAGATTGCCGCCGATCGCCAGATCACCGTGACCTTCAGCGACGGCGCGTCGGCGCATCTGGCGTTTCGCGGCCTTGCAACGGTCACCGCCGATCGCGCCACCATCGAGGAACTATGGTCACCGGCGGCCGACGCCTTTTACCCGGCCGGCCCGACCGATCCCGAAATTCGCGTCATCCGCTTCGAGCCTGCCGAGGCCGAGCTGTGGGACAGCCCGGGCCGGCTGCTGGCGCTGTTCCGCATGGCGGCTGCCGTCGCCACGGGCACCTCGGCCCGCGACATCGGCACCCACGTCAAGGCCGAAATCAACCCCGGGTAAGGCGCCGCCAGACGCGGGTGATCAGCCCGGGCGCATCGTCCGGGCTGGCTTCGACTGTTTCGATGGCGGCATTGACCTGGCGCAGCAACTGGGTTTCGTCGGCGGATTCGGCCACGGTTTCCGGGGCCATGCCTTCATTTTCGGCGACCTGGCGATCGACGATATCCTGCGCCCATTCGGCCAGCAGCAGCAAGCGCTGGCGCTTGGTCACGCCCTTGTCGGCAACGATCGCTGCCGGTTCGGGGTAAAAGGCGGCCGGATCTGCCACTACGATATCGAAATCTTCTGTCTCCTGGGTGCCATCGACGCTCGTCCGTGGCGGGGATTTCAACATCTTGGGTCTCCGGATGGGCCGGCCGGATGGCCGGCGATTGCCCGGCAGAAACCGCTGGCCCGGCCCCGGGGTTCCATGATCCCGGCTTTGACACGCCGGGATCATCGCGATGTCATGCTGGTTCGTGGCGCTTTTGCAACATCAGCGCCTGGCCGATGGTGGCGACCAGCGTTTCGACGGCGAACGGCTTGGTGATCAGATAGGTCGGTTCCGGGCGCTCACCGGTCAACAGCCGTTCGGGGAAGGCGGTAACGAAGATCACCGGAACATCGTGATCGGCAAGGATATCCTTGACCGCGTCGATTCCCGACGAACCATCGGCGAGCTGGATGTCGGCAAGCACGAGGTCGGCGTCGCTGCGCCCGACTAGCGCCGCGGCTTCGGTCCGTGTCGCGGCAATGCCGACGACGCTGTGGCCGAGCCCTTCGACAATGCCCTGCAGATCCATGGCGATGATCGGTTCATCCTCGATGATCATCACGCGGCCGGCCATCTGCTGCGAAATCGCGGCGTTGGCGGCGGCGATATCGGCGCGCACGTCGGCAGCATCGCGATCGAGGATGATTGCGGCTTCGGCGACGGTGAAACCCTCGACCGCGGTGAGCAGCAGTGCCTCGCGTCGGTGTGCCGGCAGGCGTTCGAGCAATTCCTCGCCGACCATGCGGCTGACGTTGGACCACGCCGGCGCGGTTTCGCCGACCTGATCGGCGACCGGGCCCCAAAAGGCATGGAACAGCCGGAACAGCTCGACCCGCGGCGCGCGATCCTTGTCGATCTGGTCGGGCGCCTGAACGAGTGCTTCCAGCGCGGCGCGCACAAACGCGTCGCCGGTACGCTGTGACCCCGTCAGCGCCCGCCCGTACCGCCGCAGATACGGCAGATGCGGGCCAAGGGACGATCGAAGGCCGCCAGGGCTTCCGGCAACGTGCCCGGCGGAACCAATCGTGTCCTTCATGCTTTATTCCCCTCGCAAGACCATTGAACGGCTGCAACGGAGGTCATTACGCCCGGCCACGGTTTCGGTTCCCGAAAGATTTGCGTGAGGCCCGGAACGATTTCATTGTCCCGGCGTTGTATACGGAACTGCGGGGGATGGTGCGCGGAATGAAACAGGATGATCCAATGGATGCCGGCATGGCTGACAACAATGCGCGCCGGGAGGCAGCTTCCCATGGCAGCAAGCCCGACGCGGTTACCACCGGCCTGCAGCAGCTTTTCGCAGCCATCGCCGACGAACCGATTCCCGACGATTTCCTGAAGCTGCTCGATGAAATCGAAGCGCGGAGCCAGGGGACCAAGCAGTGACCCGAGTTGAGACAGGCGTCTTGACGCCGCAGGCACCGCCAGCCGCTGCGCCGGTGCTGGTTCCCGAAGATTTTCGCCGTGACCTGCTCGCCGCCATTCCGGCGCTGCGCGGCTTTGCCCGCGGCCTGTGCGGCAACCGCGACCTTGCCGACGACCTGGCGCAGGACGCGCTGGCCAAGGCCTGGGCGGCGCGCGACAGCTATATGCCCGGCACGCATTTCCGCGCCTGGCTGTTCCGCATCCTGCGCAACCATTATTTCTCGCTCGGCCGCCGCGCGCACCGTTTTGCGCCCTGGGACGAAGCGCTGGCCGATCGCGTGCTGGTGACGGCGGCAACGCAGGGGTCCGGCATCGACATCGCCGATGTGCAGCGCGGGCTAGCCACCCTGCCCGCCGAACAGCGCGAGGCGCTGCTGCTGGTCAGCGCCAGCGGGCTTTCCGTCGAGGAAGCCGCGACCGTGATGGGTTGTGCCATCGGCACGGTCAAAAGCCGCGTGTCACGCGGCCGGGCGGCGCTGAACCATTATATGAACGGTGCGACCGAAGGCCCGCCCGCACAAATCCGCCCTTCGGCCTGAAACGCTGATGACCGGTCCGGGTACCGGCGCCCCAGGAAACCGCTGGTGGGGCTCCGCCAAACGCCTGTCGCTAAGGCGCGGGCTGGTGGTGCTGCTGATCACGGCACTGCTGCCGATCACCATATTGTCGATATTGCAGGGGCTGGTGCGGCTGGAAAGCCGCCGCGCCACCGCAATCCGGCAATTGTCGGAAAATGCCCGGGCGCTCGCCGACAGCAACGAACTGATCCTGACCAGCACGCGGTCGATGCTGCAGGTCGCGGCGATGAACCCGGCGCTGCAGACGCGATCGCCGGCCTGCGGTGCGGCACTGCGCGCCGTCCAGGCGCTGTCGGCCGGCTATGCCAACCTGTCGCGCTATGACGCCGACGGCGAGCTGATGTGCGCCGCGGTGCCGCCGGCCGGGCGCTATCGCGTTCCCGACCGTGCCGCCTGGGAAGTCACTCGCCGCAGCGAGACCATGCTGGTCAGCGAGGCCGTCATCGGCCCGTTCACCGGCAAGCGCATAATGACCGTGGTGCTGCCGCTGCGCGACACCAACGGCGAATTCAAGGGCAGCATCGGCGCCGGTATCGACCTTGCCTGGCTCGAACGACGGCTGCGCGCCGCCACCCCCGATACCGAAACCGGCGTCGCCATTGTCAGCGACACCGGCCAGCGCCTGATCGCCAGCCGCCGGCTGCCGGCGTTCGACCTCGGGCTGACGATCGGCACCGTCGGCCGCACGCGCGATGGCAGCGGCGGACTGTGGTCGTACACGCTGGTGCCGCTGGTACGCGCCGGGCCGGGGCAGCATGGCCTGTTTGTCGCCTATGCTGCGCCCGACCCGCCGCGCTTCGGCATCGCGTGGTGGCAGACGATCATCGATTTCGCCCTGCCGGTGCTGGCGATCTTGCTCGCCTCGCTGGCGATCTGGTTCGGCGCCCAGCAGCTCGTCATCCGCTGGCTCGTCGAGCTGCAGCGCCTGGCGCTGCATTTTGCCGGCGGCGACTATCGCCGGCGGCCGGTGACATTTTCCGAAGCGCCGCGCGAGATCCGCAGCGTCGCCGCCGCGCTGTACCGGATGTCGAGCGCCGTCGGCGAGCGCGACCGTCGGCTTCGCGATTCGCTCGAACGCCAGCGGCTGCTGGCGCGCGAGTTGCATCACCGGGTGAAGAACAATTTCCAGATGGTGATGAGCCTGCTGAGCCTGCAATCGAGCCGGCTCGAGGATGCCGGCGCGCGCCAGGCGATCGACCAGGCGCGGCGCCGCATCGGCGCATTGGCGCTCGTGCATCGCCAGCTTTACGATACCGGCGAGCTGGCCAGCATTTCGTCGCGTGAGCTGCTCGATGCGCTGTGCCAGCAGCTGCAGCCGGGGGCCGACAGCGGTATCCGGCTGGTCTGCGATTTCGACGACATCCCGGTCGACATCGATACGGCGGTGCCGCTGACGCTGTGGATCGTCGAGGCGGTCAACAACGCCGTGCACCATGCCTTTCCCGAAACCCGCGACGGCACGGTGACAGTGCGCTTCCGCAGCGCTGCGACCATGCGGCTGACCGTCGAGGATGATGGCATCGGCCCGGGCAGCCTGGGCAATGGCGACACGGCCGGCGTCGGCCATGGCCTGCGCCTGATCCGTGCCCTCGCCACGCAATTGGGCGGGGAGACCAGCCTGGTGCAGCGCGCCGAAGGCGGCAGCCTCGCCACGCTCAGCTTCCCCACGCGCGTTGCGGAACCCGGCGCCACGCAGACCGTTACAGCATCATCACTCTGACGGGAGAGCAACCATGCTGAACTGGGCCATCACGTTCCTGGTCATCGCCTTGATCGCCGCGCTGTTCGGCTTTGGCGGCATCGTTTCCGCCGCCGTCGGCATCGCCAAGATCCTGTTCTTCATCTTCATCGTGCTGTTCGCAGTCAGCATGGTGATGTCGCTGGTCAGCGGCCGCCGCGCCTGATGTAGCGCGCGCCTAGGCGCGTTCGCGCAGCAGCCGAGCGACGATGGCATCGAAATCGGCCTTGGCGCGGGCGTTCAATGCGCCCGTCGCCGGGCCGGCCCAGCCGACATGGACTTCGCGCACCCGGCCATCGCGGCCGATGAAGATCGTCGACGGATAGACCTTGACCGGGCCGAGCGCGCCAAGCGCAGCCTTGGTTGATTCGGGCGTCGGCTGGCCGGCGAGCAGCAGCGGATAGGGCAATTTGTACCGCGCCTTGAAGCTGTCGATCAGCTTGAACGCCCGCGCCTTGTCGTCGCCATATTCGAACTGCAATCCGATGACCTCCAGCCCTTCCCTTTGCCGGCGCGCCGCATAGGGGCCCATGAAGGTCGCTTCATCGTGGCAATTGGGGCACCACGCGCCGCCCAGCGTGATGACCACGACCTTGCCCTTGTAGCGCGCGTCGGAAAGCGAAACCTGGCGGCCATCGCTGGCGGGAAAGCGGAACGCCAGCCGCTGGCCGGTCACCTTTTCCACCGCCACCGCCTCGACGCCGGCACGCCCGGCCCGCCGCGCCGTCCACGCCGTGCCCGCCTGGCTACCGGTGGCGGTGAACTGCCGGCCATCGAGCGTCTTGCCGGTCAGCGTCGCCGACCATAGTGTCGCGGCGTTGCCATCGAATGTCGACAATGCCAGCTGCCCGCCCGACACCTCGCCGGCGAGATAGCGGAAATCGCCGCTGGGCAACTGGATCGACCCGCTGACGCGGTTGCCCTGTTGCTGCAGCTGGATCAGCCCGGTCTGGGCATCCTTGCCATAGGTCATCAGCCAGCGCCCCGACAGGTCGGCGCGTGGCTTCGCCGGTTGCCGGCTGAACCGCCAGGTACCGCGTTCGCCCGTCACCGCCAATGTCGCCGGGCCGCTGCTGCGCGCCAGCTCGGCGCTGCCGGTCAGCCGGTCATCGGCGCCGCGGGTCAGCACCAGCCGCGAGCCATAGGACGGAAAGCCGAGCGTCAGCGTGTCGCCGACAAGGCTGGCGCGTTCGGCCTTCAGGCGTTCGGGCGGGTTGAGCAGGGTCGCGGTGATGCCGGTCTTGCCCTGCCGCACGTCTAGGCCAAAGGGCAGCGCCCCGCCGGGCAGCGCCAGTGCGACACGCCAGGTGCCGGTCCAGCCCGGCGTTGCTGCGGCTGCCGGGTGCACGAACAGCATGGCGATCGTGCCGGCGAACACCAGCGCCGTCAGCCCGCGCCAGAACCAGTGTTCGACTAGCGGTCGCGACGGCAGGCCGATACGTCGTGACTGCCGCTGCCGCACCAAATCCGTCATGCCTGCCCCTGCGCTGATGGCGAAATCCCACCTTGGCGCACCGCGCACCCGAGCGTGAATCAGCGATTCTTGGCGGCCGACAAGGCCGGCTATGCGGCCGCCGGCAGCCGCGCCGCGGCGATCACGGCGCGGACCAGCGCCGCCGTGGCATCGATGAGCGGCACCGCGACATCGGCCTGCGCCAGCACCAGCGGCACTTCGGTACAGGCGGCGATGATGACATCGGCGCCCGCTGCCGCCAGCCGCGCTGCCTCGGCGGC
>JANOCM010000150.1:0-8424 GCA_031412175.1 Alphaproteobacteria bacterium | reverse complement strand
GCCTGACGGCTGCGGGGAGGGCGACTCGCGCAGCGAGCGGGGCGCGGGTTGCAAGTGTCGCCGCGAGTGAACCCCCACCCCGCTCGGCTGGCGCCGAGTCGCCCTCCCCGCAAGGGGGAGGGAGGCAATGCTTGCGCCCTCGGCCGGCACGCCCTATGTCCGCCGCTCTTCGTAGAGGGACCAACCAATGCGTGCCGAGGCACAAAGCTACGCCGATTCCATCAAGCAGGCATTGGACCTGCTGAGGAGGTTTCTTTGACTGGGATCGTGCCCTCCGTCGCCTTGATGAACTGAACGCCCGGGTCGAAGACCCCAAGCTCTGGGACAATCCCAAGGCCGCGCAGGCGGTGATGACCGAACGCCGCCGCCTCGACGAAGCGGTCGCTGCGACGCGCGCCATCGAGATCGAGCTGTCCGATACGTCGGAACTGATCGAAATGGCCGAAGCCGAAGGCGACGAGGCGATGGCCGTCGAAGGCGTCGCCGCGCTGAAGACGCTGGCGGAGCGCGCCGAACGCGACAAGGTCGCGGCGCTGCTGGCCGGCGAGGCCGACGGCAACGACAGCTATATAGAGGTCAATTCGGGTGCCGGCGGCACCGAAAGCCAGGATTGGGCCGAAATGCTGCGGCGCATGTACCAGCGCTGGGCCGAACGCCACGGCTACAAGGTCGAGATCATCGATTATCACGCCGGCGAACAGGCTGGCATCAAGAACGCCACGATGTTGATCAAGGGGCCCCAGGCCTATGGCTGGGCAAAGACCGAAAGCGGTGTCCACCGCCTCGTCCGCATCAGCCCCTATGACAGCGCGGCGCGGCGCCACACCAGCTTTGCCAGCGTCTGGGTCTATCCGCAGATCGACGACGATATCGACATCGACATCAAGGAAAGCGATCTCAAGATCGATACCTATCGCGCCTCGGGAGCCGGCGGCCAGCACGTCAACACCACCGATTCCGCCGTGCGCATCACCCATGTGCCGACGGGCGTCATCGTTGCCTGCCAGAACGAACGATCGCAGCACAAGAACCGTGCGACGGCGATGAAGATGCTCAAGGCGCGGTTGTACGAGCGCGAACTGGCGATCCGCGAAGCCGCGGCCGCCGATGTCGAGGCCGGCAAGACCGACATCGGCTGGGGCCACCAGATTCGGTCGTATGTCCTCCAGCCCTATCAGCTGGTCAAGGACCTGCGCACCGGCAAGACCTCGACTTCACCGTCGGACGTTCTCGACGGCGATATCGATCCGTTTATGGCGGCAGCGCTGAGCCAGCGCGTTACTGGTGAAAAGGTCGATATCGAAGACGTTGACTAGGCTGGCAGCGGCAGAACCATGAACGCCCGCCACGCAGTGCGGGGGGTCGGCGCCGTGAACAATGGTCGCCGCACCGCCTGTTCGGCGAGCGGCAAGGCGATGCCGCAGCAGGCGCATTCGGCCGACTGTCGGCCGACATGCCATTGGCTGTTTCCGCAATCGGGGCAGGTCTCGACACTACCGATCCGGTAGCCGGCAATGCCATCGCTGGCGATCCTGCTGCCGGAGCGCGCGAACTGCTGATGCATCTTGCCCTCTTAATCCGCAATCCGGACAGGACAGCAACGCTGCTGCTGCGAGAGCGGTTCCGCAGACGCTAACGCGCGCCAGCCGGATCGGGCACACCCTGGCGGATACGACGCGAGAAATCTGGATCGGGGTCAGCCCCCTTAGCGCGCGGGCCGATCTTTGCCGCCGCGACCAGCGTGTCGAGCGGCACGACGCGGCTGACGAATTCATGCTCTTGCAGATACGACGGCAGTTTGCCGGGCAGCAGGATGCGCCAGTCCATCGCCACCTTGGGGTCGAGCCGCCGCGCCATGCCGAAGATCACCGTGGTGCAGTTCGCCGCCAGCGTGTTGTACCAGCGCGGCCGCGCCGACACGTCGCTCGCCAGTGCCACATATTCGCGAAGCAGGCCGAGCGCCGTCGCCTGCTGGATATCGAGCCGGTAAATGCGGACATCTTCGCCGCGCACAGTGCTGCGCACTTTGACCACGTCGCCTTCGTCCGCGGCGATGATCGCGAGCTCATAGGTCTTGAAGAAACCCGCGGTCGATGAATAGCGTTCGCCCTTTTCCTTGCGGATCTCGATCGAGAAGGCGAGCGGCGCGCTGTCCTTGAAATCGAAGCTGACGATGGCATGCGCGATGCTTTCGCCGGCCCAGTAGGACAGGAACAGGTCGGCGCCGGTCAGCTGGCTGAGGCGATACTGCCGGGTTTCCCAGCGTGCGTCATAGTCGCTGTCGCTGCGCCAGGCGAAATTGCGGACATTCTCGACGGTCAGGATGTCGCCGTCGATTCGGGCGTTGGCGACGTGCGCCATGTCGGGTTCCCAGATGCGGTTGTTCGACGGCAGGATGGTCGACCACCAGCCGAGGAGAACAGCCCAGACGACGGCGACCACGGCGAGCGCCGGCAACCGCCGCCGTTGCCAGAGCAGCACCGCCGCTGCCAGCATCGCCGCCACGAACATTGCGGCAATGCTGCCGCGCTCGATATCGCCGAACGGCAGCCGCAGCCAAAGCGCCGACGTGCCCCACAGGGTCGCCAACGCCAGCACCAGGGTCAGCAGGATGCGGCCGATGATGACGATGACGTTCACCCAAATTGCGCCTCGTAGCGGTCGAGCCCGGCAGCGAGATCGGCAATCAGGTCACCAGGGTCTTCGAGCCCGATCGACAGCCGCACGAACGGCCCGGTGAACGGCAGGGTGGTGACGCTGCGGCAGCCATCGAGCCGCACCGGCAGCGCCAGCGATTCAAAGCCGCCCCAGGAAAAGCCGATGCCGAAATGCTGCAGATCATCGATCAACGCACCGAGCTGTTCGCGGCGGCCATGCTTGAGCACAAAGGCGAACAGCCCCGAAGCGCCCTTGAAATCGCGCAACCACAGCGCATGGCCGGGGTGGCTGGGCAGCGCCGGGTGCAGCACGCGATCGACCGCTGGGTGGACTTCGAGCCATTTTGCCACCGCAAGCGCGCTCGCTTCCTGCCGGTCGAGGCGCACCGCCAGCGTCCGCAAGCCGCGCAGCGCCAGCGCGGCATCGTCGGGCGACACGGTGTGGCCGAGCCGGTAGGTCGCCGCCTTCAGCCGCGGCAGCAGCGCCCTGGTCGCCGTGGCCGATCCCATCATCAGGTCGCTGTGGCCGCCGATATATTTGGTCAGCGCCTGGATGCTGATGTCGCAGCCAAGCGCCAGCGGTTGCAGCCGCAGCGGCGTCGCCCAAGTGTTGTCGATGATGGTAACGATACCGCGCGCCCGGGCAATCGCAGTGATCGCCGGCACATCCTGGATCTCGAAGGTTAGAGAGCCCGGCGATTCGAGCAGGATGGCGGTCGTTTCAGGTTGCAACAGCGCTGCGATACCGGCGCCGATCGTCGGATCGAAATACTGCGTCGTCACCCCCATGCGCTTCAGCACCTGGTCGGCGAACAGACGCGTCGGTTCATAGGCGCTGTCGGTGACGAGCACATGGTCGCCGGTTTTGACGACGGCGAGCAGCGCGGTGGTGATGGCAGCGACGCCTGACGGATACAGCTTGGTGCCAGCAGCGCCCGGCTCGAGCGCGGTCAGCGCATCCTCCAGCGCCCATTGCGTCGGTGTGCCGCGGCGGCCGTAGTAAAGCTGCGCATCGGGGTCGCGATTGGCCGCCTCCAGATCGGCGCAGCTGTCGAACAGGATCGTCGAGGCGCGCCAGACCGGCGGGTTGACGATGCCGTCATTATAGCCCGCTCCGCGCCCGGCATGGACCAATTGCGTCGCGACAGCCTGGCCTGACAGGTCGGCGGGTGGCTGGCGGCGGCTCGTCATTGCGAACCAGCCTAGCCGACCGTTATACGCCCGTCACCACCGGGTTGGTGGCGCTGGCGCCCCATTCGGACCAGCTGCCATCATAGATCGCGGTCTTGGTATCGCCGAGCAGCGCCGCGGCAAAGGCCAGCACCGCCGAGGTTACACCCGAGCCGCAGGTGGCGACCAGCGGCTTCGACAGGTCGATGCCGGCGGCGTCGAAGGCTGCCTTGATGGCATCCTTGTCCTTGTAGGTGCCATCCTCGTTGAACAGCTGGTCATAGGGGAGGCTTTTGGAGCCCGGGATATGGCCGCCGCGCAGTGATGCACGCGGTTCCGGCTCGGTGCCGGCAAAGCGGCCGGCAGAGCGGGCATCGACGATCTGTTCTGCCTTCGAACGCAAATTGTCGGTCATCTGCTTCTGGTCACGCACCAGGCTCTTGTCGGCCCAGACGGTGAAATGGCGGTGACGGACGATCGGCTTGCCGCTCTCGACCGCGCGGCCTTCCGATTGCCATTTGGCGAATCCGCCATCGAGAATCGCCACCTCATGCGCGCCGAACAGCGTCAGCATCCACCACACCCGCGCGGCCGACCGCAGCGGCGAATTGTCATAGACGATGATGCGGCTGCCATCGCCAAGGCCCAAAGCCTGCATGCGGCTGGCGAATTTCTCAGGCGGCGGCAGCATGTGGGGCAGGGGGTTGGTGGTGTCCGACACTTCCTCGATGTCGAAGAACACGGCGCCCGGAATATGCGCGGCTTCGAATTCGGTGCGGGCGTTGCGGGCGTGCTGGGCCAGGAACAGCGTCGCATCGATGACGCGAATGTCGCTCTTGCCGAGTTCGGCGGCGAGCCATTCGGTTGTCACCAGCGGATTCATCGTTCACTCCCGAATTTTCTCGTTGCGCGTGACATAGTGGGGTCAAGACGCCATGTCATCCTCAACTTCATCCCGCAAACCCACCGTCAAGGGACCGAAATTTCACATGACCGACACATTGCATCTCGGCCAGGCATCAACGCTGCCGGCCTCCCCCGAAGCGGCGGTGCTCGATTACCCGCCCAACCCGCGGCCGGGCAGCGATTATCTGGTGCGTTTCACCGTGCCCGAATTCACCTCGCTTTGCCCGGTGACCGGCCAGCCCGATTTCGCGCATATCGTCATCGATTATGTGCCGGCAGCAACGATCGTCGAATCAAAGGCGCTGAAACTGTTTCTCGGGTCCTTCCGCAACCATGCCGGCTTTCACGAGGACGTCACCGTCGGCATCGGCCAGCGGCTGGTCGCCGAAATGGCGCCGAAGTGGCTGCGCGTCGGCGGTTACTGGTATCCGCGCGGCGGTATCCCGATCGATGTCTTCTGGCAGTCGGGGCCAGTGCCGGCGGGGCTGTGGCTGCCCGACCAGGGCGTACCGACCTATCGCGGGCGGGGGTAGGCGGTCAGGGCAGCCCGGTGACCTTGTGAGTCTGCAGGCTCAGTCGCCATTGCGGATGGTCGAGGCAATAGGCGATGGCAGCCTGGGTGTTGGCCTTGACGTCGGGTCCATCCATCGGTTGCAGGAAGAAGTGGTCGAATTCGAGCAGCGCGAAGCGGTCGGGCATCGCCAGCGGTTGCGGATAGACGAGCTTCAGCTCCTGGCCGCGGGTCAGCTTCAAGGGCGCCGCTGCCTTGGGGCTGACGCAGATCCAGTCGATGCCTTCGGGGGCATCCTGGGTGCCGTTGCTTTCGATGGCGATCTCGAAGCCGCGGGCGTGGAGCGCATCAATCAGCGGCGCATCGAGCTGCAATAGCGGCTCGCCGCCGGTGCAGACGATCAGGCGGTGGGCGCGGGGGCTTCCCCACGTCGCGCTCGCTGCTGCCGCCAGCGATTCGGCATTGGCGAACTTGCCGCCACCGGGGCCATCGGTGCCGACGAAATCGGTGTCGCAGAAGGTGCAGACCGCCGTTGCCCGGTCCTGTTCGCGCCCCGTCCACAAATTGCAGCCGGCAAAGCGCAGGAACACCGCGCGGCGCCCGGTCTGGCCGCCTTCGCCCTGCAGGGTCAGGAAAAGCTCCTTTACGGCATAGCTCATAGCGCCGGGTCGGGCACCCCCGCCTCGGCAAAGCCCTTGGCGCGCAGCCGGCAGCTGTCGCATTCGCCGCACGGCCGCCCCGCCGGGGTCGGGTCATAGCAGCTCCAGGTCAGCGCCAGCGGCGCAGCGACTGCGGCCGCGGCGCGGACGATATCGGCCTTGGTCATCGCCGCCAGCGGGATGTGGACGCGGAAGCGCGAGCCCTCGACACCGGCTTTCGTCGCGGCATTGGCCATCGTCTCGAACGCCGCGATGAATTCGGGCCGGCAGTCGGGATAGCCCGAATAATCGAGCGCATTGACCCCGATGAACAGGTCATGCGCCCCCGCCGCCTCGGCCCAGCCCAGCGCCACCGACAGGAAAATCGTGTTGCGCGCCGGCACATAAGTCACCGGAATGCCGGGTTCCACGCCGGTTTTCGGCACATCGATATCGGCCGTCAGCGCCGATCCGCCGAAACCACGGAGGTCGAGCGGCAGGGTGATATGGCGCTCGACCCCCAGCGCTTCGGCAACGCGCGCCGCGTGCTGCAATTCGATGCGGTGGCGCTGGTTGTAGTCGATGGTCAGCGCCAACAGGCGATAGCCCTCGGCCTTCGCCACTGCCGCGACGGTCGTCGAATCGAGCCCGCCCGACAGCAGCACGACAGCGCGTTTCATGCCGCGATCCGCCAGACCCGCGCGCAGAACTGGCAATCGACGCCGATCATGCCGTCGGGCCCGCGCATGTCGGCGCGTTCGGCCTCGGGGAAACGTTCGATGACGTCCTTGATATGCGCCGGCGAACAGCGGCAGCCGCGCGTCGGGGTCGGCCCGGGGGTCAGCCGCACTTCCTCCTCGTGAAACAGCCGCCACAGCAGCGCTTCCTCGGACAATTCGGGGTTGTTGAGCTCGTCGGGCGTCACGGTGGCCGCCAGCGTCCGCATATGCTGCCAGTCCGCAGGTTCCGGAGCACCGTCATCCTCGGCGAACAGCCGCGCGCCGCCCTCCTCGCCACGCGGCAGATATTGCAGCAGCAGCCCGCCGACGCTGTAGCCGGTAACGGTGTTGCCGCCGACGGCGGTGCGGATCAGCGTCGGCAGCTGTTCGGACGATCGGAAATACTGCTCGATCGCGTCGGCGATGCTGGCGCCCTCAAGCGGCACGATACCCTGGTAGCGTTCGCTGGCGTCGGTCTGGTCGAGCGTGATCGCCAGGTGCCCGGCGCCGAACATTGTCGCCAGGTCGCCTGCTGGGGTTTCAGGGTCACCACGCAGGTAACCCCGCAATTGCCCGGCGTTATAGTCGCAGACCAGCAGCGTGACCGGCCCGGCGGATTGCGCCTGCAGCGTCAGCCCGCCGCCATTTTCGCGCAGCGTCGCCCCGAGCATGGCGGTGACGACCAGCGCTTGCCCAAGCAACTGCGCCAGCGCGGGCGGATAGTCATGCGCGGCCAGGATCGCGGTGATCGAGGCGTCGAGCCGGATTACCCGGCCGCGCACGTCACGCGCCGGCACGGCAAAACTAAGACACCGGTCGCGGATCGGCGCAAGACCCTCGCGGGGAGGAATTTCGTTCATAGCTTGCCGAGACACCAGAGCAGGATCGCCTTTTGCACGTGCAGCCGGTTTTCCGCTTCGTCCCAGACCAAGGATTGCGGGCCATCGATCACCGCGTCGGTAACTTCCTCGCCGCGGTGCGCCGGCAGGCAATGCAGGAAACCGGCGCCGGGGTTGGCCTTGGCCATCAGCGCCGCATTGACCTGGAAGGGCTGCATGGCGGCCAGCTTGTCTTTGCTGTCCTTTTGCCCCATCGACACCCAAGTGTCGGTGACAACGACATCGGCGCCTTCGACCGCGGCGGCGGCGGAGCGGACGAGATCGATGCCGCCGCCGCGCGCACACGCCGTCGCCATCACCGCCGCATCGGGATCATAGCCGTGCGGCACGCCGAGGCGCAGGTCGAAACCCAGCACCGACGCCGCCTCGATCAGCGAATTGGCCATGTTGTTGCCGTCGCCGAGATAGCTCCAGCAGCTGCCGGCGACGGGTTTGCCGGCGTGTTCCTCGAACGTCATGATGTCGGCGAGCACCTGGCAGGGGTGACTGATATCGGTGAGGCCATTGATCACCGGCACGGTTGCGGCGTTGGCGAGCGCCTCCAGCGTCTCATGGGCGTTCGACCGCAGCATGATGGCATCGACCATGCGGGCGAGCACGCGCGCCGTATCGCCGACGGTTTCGCCGCGGCCGAGCTGCATTTCGCCGGCGCTGGTGACGATGCTGGAGCCGCCAAGTTGCCGGATCGCCATATCGAAGCTGAAGCGGGTACGGGTGCTGGGCTTTTCGAAGATCATCGCGAGGACATGGCCGGCGAGTGGGGCGTCGGCGTCGGCCTTGCCTTTGGACCAGCCGGCACGCGCCGCCTTGCGCCGGTGCGCCTCGTCGAGGATCGCCCGCAGGGCCGGCGCCTTGACGCTGGCAAGATCGAGAAAATGCGGCATCGACTAATCCTGCTCCCCTCCCTGAAAGGGAGGGGTTGGG
>JANOCM010000149.1:0-2683 GCA_031412175.1 Alphaproteobacteria bacterium | reverse complement strand
CAGCCGCTGATAGCCATTGTCCTGCCAGGTCTTCAGCGTCTGGGTGGCGCGTGTCGTGATACGTTCGTTGAAAACGAAATTGGCGCCGGCGATGATGAAGGCGGCGATGAACAGCGGCGCCAGGATCTGGTGCGCCGAAATGCCCGCCGCCTTGAAGATCACCACCTCGCTGTTCTGGTTCAATGTCGCCAGCGTCACCAATGTCGCCAGCAGCACCGAAAACGGCAGGAACAATTGCACCAATTGCGGCACGCGCAGCGACACATAGGTCCACAGCTCCGCCTCGCCATTGCCGGTAGCGGCAAGGATTTTCCCCGATTCGCCGAGCAGATCGAGCGATTCGAGGATGACGATCAGGCCGATCAGGAAGGCCGCCGATCGCACCAGCAGCATTTTCGCCGTATACCAGGCGATCGTTCGGGAAGGGAAAATCTTCATCAGCCGGCAGACAGGGCGTCGTCGCGCCAGTTTTCACGCCGCACCAGCCGCGCGGCGAGGCCCGACAGCAGCGCACCGATCTTGCCGAACCAGCGATCGAGCGCACCGATCGGCTGGCCGCCCGGCACATAGGCGAGGATGCGGTACAGCCACAGCGACAGCGCGATGAAGCCGACGAACGGCACCCATTGCGCCAGCACCGGGTCGATCCGGCCGAGGCTGCCCATGCGTTCGCCATATTCGGTCAGCTTGTGGAAGGTCACCAGCGCGATGAGCGCGATGAACACGCCGAGTGCCGAGGTCGAGCGCTTGGGCGGCACCCCCAGCGCGACGGCAAGGAACGGCAGGGTGAACATCACCAGGCACTGGACCAGCCGGCGGTTGAAGGTGGCGCTGGCGTCGCGCCGTGCCTCGGGCGTTGCGGCGGCGCCGAAAATCGTGCGGCCAAGCTCGGGCAACGTCTTTTCGAGATTGCCCTGGCCGCGCTTCCTGAAGCTCGACATGCTCGGCAAATTGACCGGCAGGTCGTGCTGGTCGAACGACAGCACGCGCGGCACGCTGGCCTCACCGGTCGAATGCACCAGCGTGCCGTTCTTCAGCCGCAACAGGATGACATCGGGATCATCGGTCGACAGGAAGGTGCCTTGCGCCGCCGTCACCGCCACGCTTTGCCCGTCCTTGTCCTGGGCACGGACGAACAGCCCGCGCAGGTCGGCACCCTGGTTCTTGCTCTCTTCGACCCGCAACGTCATGCCCTTGCCGAGGCTGGCGAATTCGCCGACCTTGATCGAGGCGCCGAGCGCGCCAGAGCGCAGCTCGAACTGCAGATTCTCATAGGCATAGCGCGAGATCGGCTGCAGGAAGCCGACGATGCCGAAATTGATCAGCGCAAAGAAGATTGCGAACAGAAACGGCACGCGCAACAGCCGGTTGTAGCTGATGCCGACAGCGCGCAACGCATCGAGCTCCGACGACTGCGCCAGTTTGCGGAACGCCATCAATATGCCCATCATCACGCCGATCGGGATGCCGAGCGACAGATATTCGGGCAGCAGATTGCCGAGCATCCGCCAGACCACCGACACCGGCCCGCCTTCGGTCATCACGAAGTCGAACAAGCGCAGCATCCGGTCGAGCAGCAGCAGCATCGCCGCGATGACCAGCGACGAAAACAGCGGCACGATGATCAACCGGGCCAGATAGCGGTCAAAACGGGTAAGCGCGAACAAGGTGGTGCCGGGTCCAATCCCTTGATGTCGACACTGCCGCGCCCAAATTTCGCCGCAAGCCGTCACCATGTTGCTACAGACCGGAAAGGCAGGCACCCACCCGGCACGTATCGTGAACCCTATAGCCCGGTGAAACTGCAAGGTCATGGCAAATTCGTACAAGGTCGCGGCAGCCGCCGTCGGCCTGCTTTTGATGACGGCGCCGGCGATGGCGCAAGGCCCGGTCGTGCTCGGCAGCGATGCCGCCGAATGCCGCCCAGGTGCCCCCGGCACCGCGGCGTTGGTGACCGTGCAGGGTTTCAAGAACCGCGACGGCCGCCTCCGCATCCAGGATTACACCGGCGTGAAGGGCGAATATCTCGAAAGCGGCAAATATCTCCGCCGCCAGGAAATGCCGATGACGCCGGCGGGTGACATGACCGTCTGCCTCAGCCTGCCCGGCCCCGGCCGCTATGTCATCGTCGCGCTGCACGACAGCAATTCCGATGGCAAGCTGTCGATCTGGCAGGACGGTATCGGCTTCAGCAACAACCCGAAACTCGGGCTCGCGAAACCGGCGGCCGAAAAGACGCTGTTCACTGCCGAGCCCGGCGTCAACATCGTCCGTATCGTGATGAATTACCTGCGCGGCCTGTCGGTCAGCCCGCTGAAGCCGTAGCGCGGGCCACTGCCGCCGGGGCCACCCGGGTCCAGCGCGCCAGCGCGGCTAGCGCCGCCGGCACCGCTGCCAGCCCTGCGACCAACGCGAATCGCCCCGCCGCGCTGGTGGAAAAGCGCTGCAACGCCGTCGCCAACCGCACCTGCCTCGCCACGTCGCCGCGCAGCCGCGCCTGATACAATTGCGCAGGCGCGCCTTCGGCGAGCATGTCCGCCGCCAGCCGGCCGCCGTGCAGCGCCATCGCCATGCCGTCGCCGCAAAAGCTCGGGATCACCGCCGCCTGGTCGCCGAGCCGGTAGAGATCGTCGCCGGGAGCCGCCAGATAGCCATAGGGCACATTGGCGATGGTCAGCGGCTT
>JANOCM010000148.1:0-1983 GCA_031412175.1 Alphaproteobacteria bacterium | reverse complement strand
ATCGGCGCGGCGGACACGGTGATTGCGGTCGCGGCGGTGCTCGCCGGATTGCGCGTGCCGATCGTGCTCGATCCGGTGATGATGGCCAAAGGCGGCGCGAGCCTGCTCGATGACGACGCGGCGCAGGCGCTGATCGAGCGGTTGCTGCCGATGGCGAGCGTGGTGACGCCGAACACGCCCGAGCTGGCAGCGCTGGCGGGCACCGAGGTGGAGGACGAGGCCGATGCGCTGCTGGCGGCGCAGGAACTGCTGTTGCAGGGGCCGGGCGCGGTGCTCGCCAAGGGCGGGCATCTGCCCGGCGACCGGCTGACCGACTGGCTGGTGACGCGCGGCGGGCATGTGGCGTTCACGAGCGAGAGGGTCGTCACCCGGCATACCCATGGCACCGGCTGCACTTTGGCGTCGGCACTGGCGTGCGGGCTGGGGCAGGGGCTGGCGCTGGAGGCGGCGGTCGTGCAGGCGCGGGCGTTTGTTGCGCAGGGGATCGCGCGGGCGCCTGGGTTCGGCGGCGGGCATGGGCCGCTGGGGTTTTATCAGTTGTGAGGCCAGAAAGTTCACCCTCACCCGCTCGCGCAAGGGCGCGAGTCGCCTCTCCCCTCAAGGGAGAGGGGGTTTCGTTCCTCCACGAAATCCGTGTCGGCGGCCGCGTCGCCGGGGTCGACGAGGCGGGGCGGGGGCCGTGGGCCGGGCCGGTCGTTGCCGCGGCGGTGGTGCTCGATCCCGATTGCTACCCGCCGGGGCTCAATGATTCCAAACAGCTGACGCGCGAACGCCGCGCCGCGCTGCGGCTGTTGCTGCAGGATTGCGCCGAAATCGGCATCGGCATGGCGTCGGTCGAGGAGATCGATCGCCTCAACATCCATTGGGCGACGATGCTGGCGATGGAGCGCGCCGTGGCGGCGCTACCGAAACCCTGCGGCCATGTGCTCGTCGACGGCAACCGGCTTCCTCGCTGGTCGCAGCCGGCGACCGCCATCGTCGGCGGCGATGCGCTGTCGCTGTCGATCGCCGCCGCCTCGATCATCGCCAAGACGGTACGCGACGCGATCATGGACGACCTCTGCGCGCAGCATCCGGGCTTCGCCTGGCGCCGCAACAAGGGCTATGGCACGCCCGAACACGCCGCCGGGCTGCGCGCGCAGGGGCCGACGATCCACCACCGCCAAAGCTTTGCGCCGGTGCGCGAGTGGCGGACGCTCGAACCGCGGCGGTTACGCATAGCCGGCGATTGAGTCTTTTCGGCAACACGCCAGTGCTGGTGGGTCGGCCACCCGCGGGACTCAACCCGTAGCGCTTTCGACTCGTTTGCGAGACTCATCGGGCAAGCCAATGATTCAATGACGATTCCGTTACCGACCCGTCAGGGATTGACGGCGATTCAGCGATGACTCATGGCGATTCTCGACTGTTTTTTCGAGAAGGCTGCGCCATGGAAATCGACCGCATCATCCTGGGGGATTGCATCGCCGCGATGAACGCCATGCCCGAAGCCTGCGCCGATCTGGTCTTTGCCGATCCGCCGTACAATCTCCAGCTCGCGCACAACCTCCACCGCCCCGAGGGCGGCAAGGTCGCCGCGGTCGACGATGATTGGGACAAGTTCGTGTCCTATGCGACCTATGACCAGTTCACCGTCGCCTGGCTGAAGGCGGCGCGGCGCATCCTGAAGCCCGATGGCGCGATCTGGACGATCGGCAGCTATCACAACATCTTCCGCGTCGGCGCGGCGCTGCAGGATGCCGGCTATTGGATCCTCAACGATATCGTCTGGCGCAAGGCCAATCCGATGCCGAATTTCAAGGGCACGCGCTTCACCAACGCCCATGAAACGCTGATCTGGGCGTCGAAATCCGAAAATTCCAAGTACAAGTTCAACTATCACGCCATGAAGGCGATGAACGACGAACTGCAGATGCGGTCGGACTGGTTGATCCCGATCTGCACCGGCGGCGAGCGGTTGAAGACCGATGGCGTCAAGGCGCA
>JANOCM010000147.1:0-2994 GCA_031412175.1 Alphaproteobacteria bacterium | reverse complement strand
CTTTGCCGACAGCTATGCCCGCGGCCAGACGCCGGTGCCGTGCGTCGAATGCAACAAGACGGTGAAGTTCACCGATCTGCTCGAGCTGGCGCAGGGGCTGGGGGCGGAGGCGCTGCTGACCGGCCATTATGTCCAGCGGCTAGAGGGTCCCGCAGGGCCGGAACTGCACCGCGGTGCCGATCCGGCCAAGGACCAGAGCTATTTCCTGTGGACGACGACGAAGGCGCAGCTGGATTATCTGCGCTTCCCGCTCGGCGGCCTGTCGAAGGCGGTGGTGCGGCAGGAGGCGGAACGCTTCGGCCTCGGCGTCGCTGCCAAGCCCGACAGCCAGGATATCTGCTTCGTCGGCGGCGGCGATTATGCCGGGATCGTCGAAAGGCTGCGCCCCGAGCTGGCGACGCCGGGCGATGTCGTCGACAGCGCCGGGCGCGTGCTCGGCCGCCACGGCGGCATCCATCGCTTCACCGTCGGCCAGCGCCGCGGCCTCGATATCGGCGGCCAGGCCGAACCGCTCTATGTCGTCGCCATCGATGCAGCGGCGAACCGCGTTGTTGCCGGGCCGCGCGCCGAACTGGCGGTGGCGGCGGCGCGGCTGGAAGGGATCAACATGCTGGGCGACCTCTCTGGCCCGGTGACGGTCAAGGTCCGCTCGCTCGCCGCGCTGGCGCCGGCGGTGTGGGACGGCGACTGGCTGCATTTCGATGCACCGCTGCTCGGCGTCGCGCCGGGGCAGGCGGCCGTGGCCTATCGCGGCAGCCGGGTGCTGGGCGGGGCGACGATCGCGGCAACGAGCGGCAAACCCCTGCCGGCATAAGGCAAGACTTTGCCGGTGGTTGCGTCAATTTCCTGACGCGACCTGTCAACAAATTGACGCCGCTGGGTGTCAATAATCTGACATTCCCCTGCCATAGCGGCCACGCTGCCTTCGCGCCACCCGGTAACGGCCAACTGGCACGGCTCTTGCTAGGCATGGGTCATGGAAAGCACGCCCGCCCCGATCCCCGCGCTGCCCCCCGCCCTCGACTGGCTGCCGGGGCTGGCTTCCATCGATCCCGGCACCTGCCTGATCGTCACCGACGGTAGCCGCCCGGCCGGCCGCCACATCGCCCTGCAGAAAGCCCCGAACTCCCGCGCAGTCCTTCACCCCAACCGCCTCGAGCTTCGTATCGCCCCCGATGACCATGATTTTGCCCTTGCCCTGATTGCAGCCTTTGTTGCCCCCGATGATGCCCCAGCCGCCGCCGCGCCCGAATCGCGGGCGCTGCTGGCGCTTGCCGGCCGCGTCGCCGCGCATGACGTGTCGGTGCTGATCGAAGGTGCCACCGGCACCGGCAAGGAAGGGCTCGCCCGCCTTGTCCATACCCTGTCCCCCCGCCGCGACTGTCCCCTTGTCGCGGTCAACTGCGCCGCGCTCCCCGAAACCATGTTGGAAGCAACATTATTCGGTCACGAGCGCGGCGCCTTTACCGGTGCCACCGGCGCCAGCCGCGGCCTCTTCCGCGCCGCCGACGGCGGCTCGCTGCTGCTCGACGAAGTCAGCGAACTGCCGCTGGCGCTGCAATCGAAGCTGCTGCGCGCCATCCAGGAACGCGAGGTGCTGCCGATCGGCGCGACACGGCCCGAACGCATCGATGTCCGCATCATCGCCGCCGCCAACCGCGACCTTGCCGGCGAAGTCGCTGCCGGGCGGTTCCGCGCCGATCTCTACTATCGCCTCGCCGTGTTTCCGCTGCGCACCCTGCCGCTGGCGCAGCGCCCCGCCGATGTCACCGCGATCGCGGCGCGCTGGCTGCTCAAGGCCGGCGCCGGAGTCGTCTGCTGGCCGAGCCCGCGCGCGCTCGCGGCGCTAGCGGCGCATGATTGGCCCGGCAATGTCCGCGAGCTCGGCAACGTCCTCGATCGCGCGCTGGTGCTGACCGAGGGCGAACGCATCGAACTTCACCATCTTGTCTTCGACCGGCTCGCCCCCTCGCCGGTCGCAGCGGACGAGTCCGCCGCCCCCCTCGGCGGACTCGTCCGAACCCATGAAGACCGCGTCATCCGCAGTGTCCTTGCCGAAACCGCCAGCCGGCGCGCCGCTGCCGAACGGCTCGGCATCAGCGAGCGCACCCTGCGCTACAAGTTGGCCGCCATGTCGGCGCGCCGGCCCCCCGGTACCGCCGCCACGGTGCAGTGACGATGCTGCCCCCGGTCAATGCGGGATCGGTGCTGGCCTTGCGCGCGCAGATCCTCGCGCGAAGCAATGCGATTTCGCAGGTGGCGGGATCGGGTGCGCCCGCAGCAGCGCAGGCGGCACCGCAATTCGCCACTGCGATGCAGGACGCGCTGAAATCGGTCAGTGCGCTGCAGAACGAAGCCGGCGCGGCCAGCGATGCCTATGAACGTGGCGACAGCCAGGACCTCGCGGGGGTGATGATCGCCCGGCAAAAGGCATCGATTGCCTTCGAGGCGACGCTGCAAGTGCGCAACCGGCTGCTCGGCGCGTACAAGGACGTGATGAGTATGCCGCTATGAGCCATGTTGAACGCTCAGACGGCCGAATGTTGAACATTAGTTCGTCAAGCATGAATTCAACTCATGTTTCTACCGCCAAAGTAGTAGACTGGTGACCGACTCCAGCCTTGCGATCATCGACCCGCCGCCGGGCAGTTGGCCGGATCGCGCCCGTGCACTCGCCGCAAGCCCGGCGATCGTGCGGGCGCGGCCGGCGATCCTTGGCGTGCTGGCGCTGGCGGTCGTGCTGGCGCTGTGGCTGGCGCTGCGCGCGCCCGATTGGCGGCCGCTTTATGGCGAGATGTCGGATGGCGACAAGGCGGCGGTGATGACCGCGCTCGCCGCCGGCAACCATGACGCGCGCATCAACCCCGATACCGGCAGCGTCGAGGTCGGCGCCGGCGATGTCGCCGCGGCACGCATCCTGCTCGCCGGCCAGGGCCTGCCGAAATCCGCCAAATCGCTCGATCCGGTTGGCGACATGCCGCTCGGCCTCAGCCG
>JANOCM010000146.1:0-4797 GCA_031412175.1 Alphaproteobacteria bacterium | reverse complement strand
GTGCCCGGCGCCGGCTCGGCGAGTTGCACCGCCGCCTCGCCCTTGGCAAAGCCGGCGACGCCACCCTTGCCTTCGCCGACGAGCACATAGCGTTCGGGGGCGACGACGTCGGTCAGCGTCACCTGCCCGGTGAAGGTGGCGCGCACCGGGCCGACCTTGGCGTTCATTTTGCCTTCGAAGCGTTCGCCGCCCTCGCCGCTGACGCGGGTCAGTGTTTCCACTCCTTCGATGCAGCGCGCCAGCACATCGGGATCGTTGAGCGCCGCCCAGACACGATCCCGGGGCGCATTGATCGAGACTTCGCCGGACAGTTCCATTGCCTTGCCCTTCCAGACCATATTGCCGGATGATCGTATCGAAACAGCCCTTAACGCGGGTTTTCCAGTGTCGCCACTGCCATACGCATTACCCCCGATTTGCACCACCTGGTGCATTGGTATTGTTCCTGTTGAACTAGCTTGGCGAGACCATCTTTGTGCGGCTATACTATTGGCACGCGGGGTGCGGTTTTGTTGCGTTCAGGGGGATCGAATGTTCGAACAGGACGAATCGGATATTGTTGCAACTGCAGATGAAGTCATCGTTCGCGGCGTGGTGAAATGGTTTGACCCGGTTCGCGGCTATGGTTTCCTCGTTCCGTCGGATGGCGTCGGCAGCGACGTACTGGTGCATTTCACCGTCGTGCGCGAACTTGGCCGCCGCAGCCTGCCCGAAGGCGCGACGCTGACCTGCGCGGTGGTGGCGCGCGATCGCGGCCGCCAGGCCAAGCGTATCGTCGATGTCGACTTGTCGACGGCGATCGGTCCCGATCCCGAAACCGCAGCGGCGCGCGCTGCGGACAGGGTCGATCCGCAATCGATGCTCGCCGCCGCGGGGGCGGTGGAATCGGTGACGGTCAAATGGTTCAACCGGTTGAAGGGTTATGGCTTCGTCGTCCGGCCGGGTTCGGCGGAGGACATCTTCATCCATATGGAAACCGTGCGCCGGGCCGGGCTTGTCGAGTTGGTGCCGGGCCAGGCCTTGCGCGTGCGGGTGGCGCCGGGGCACAAGGGGCCGTTGGCGGTTGTCATCGAAATGCCCGAGGATCCTGACGCGTGAAATTGTTGTTTGCCGCTGCGGCGGCGCTGTTGAGTGCGTTTCCTGCCGTCGCGGCCTGCCCCAACACCGGGCTGGCGACGGTGCCGATCAAGCTGGTCACCGCCAAGGGCCGCCACGCCTATACGATTGAAATGGCGGCGACGCCGGCGCAACAGGAATGCGGGCTGATGTACCGCAAAACGATGAAGCACAACGTCGGCATGATGTTCCCGTTCGATCCGCCGCGCCGCGCCACCTTTTGGATGGAAAACACGCCGTTGCCGCTCGACCTGATCTTTGTCGCGCCCGACAACACGGTGCTGGCCGTGGCGCCGGGCAAGCCTTTTTCGCGCGAAATCATCGATTCGCAGGGCATCGCGGCCGCCGTGATCGAACTCAACGCCGGCGAGGCGAAGCGCATCGGGTTGAAGCCCGGCGACAAGGTCGTGCGCTGAGGGAGGGGGCGGCCGGAACCGCCCCAAGCCTTCAGAAGCGACCGCCGATCTGGACGCCGATGATCCGCGGTTCGTTGATCATGCCGGTCAGATTGTTGAAATCGATGCCGGAAACGATGCGGATCTGGTTGGTGATGTTGCGCGCGAACACCGCCGCCTCTAGCCCGCCGCTGGTCTTGTAACCGACCTTGAGACCGCCTTCGAGGCTGGCCTTGCCGCGGAATTCGGTGGCTTCGTAGAGGAAGAAATTGACCTCGCTGCGGTACGCCCAATCGGTAAAGGCATAGACCTCACCGTCGCCGACGGGCACCGCAAAGCGTGCCGTGACATTGGCGATGAAGCGCGGCGCCTGCGGCAAATCGTTGCCGTCGATCAGCGCCAGCCCGGCGGCGTTGGTCGGATTGAGCAAGGTGCACTGGCCCGACCCGCACGAGCCGACGGCGATGCCGCCATCGCGGATTTCGGTGAAGTTCCAGCTGCCACTGGCGGTGAGGTCGAGGCCTTCGAGCGGCCGCGCGCCGATTTCGGCCTCGATGCCATAGCCCACCGCCTTGTCGGCGTTGAGCAACCGCGCCGAGTTGGAGGTGCCGCCGACCGCGGTCAGCTGGATGTTTTTTGTGCGGTTCCAATAACCGGCAAGATCGAAACGCAGCGTCTTGCTGTCGTTCTGGGTCTTGATGCCGGCTTCGCCCGACAGTGTCGTCTGCGAATCGGCGACGGTCGGCACGCTGCCGAACAGCACGCGGCCCTGGATGGCGGGGCCGAGATAGCCGGTGGCGACGCGGGCATAGACGTTGACGTTGGGGGTGGCGACCCAGGTCGTGGACAGATCCCACGAGACATTGTCGCCGCTGGCGCGCGTGGTGATCGGCAGCGTCAGGCCCGGTGTCAGCGCAAAGCCGGCGGTGAAGCCCGACACGGTATCGACCTTGGTGTCCTTCGAATAGCGCAGGCCGCCGCGCACGGTCAGCGCGTCGGTGAACTTGTATTCAGCCGATGCGAACAGGCCCCAGTTCTCGTTGCTGTTGTCGTGGACGATGTCCTGGTACGACGTGTTCGAGCCGAGGAAATAGGCGGTTTCGTTGTAATCGAGATTCTGCTTGAAATAATAGCCGCCGAACTGGGCGCGGAAGCCGCCGAAATCATCGGTCTGGAAACGCAGTTCCTGGCTGAATTCCTTGGGCTTCGACCGCCCGCCGGTGTTGACGTCGAACAGCGCGACGTTGAGCCCTAGCGGCGGGAAAAGGTAGATATTGCCGCCGTCGATATCGCCGGTGCTTTCGGTATTCGATTTTTCATAACCCGTGACCGCATAGAGCGTGCCGACGCCATCGAAATGATAGTCCATGCGCAGGCCGACGCCAAAGCTGCTCAGCGACTGGCTGGTCAGGCCGTCGAGCGCGACCTTCGACTTGTCGAACCCGGGCGTGAAATCATTGGTGCCCTGGCGGATGATTCCGGCGCGGAAGATGCGCGGCGTGCCGTCAAGGTCGCGGCCATGGACACTGAGCGTGGCGTGGAAATCGGCTGAATCATAGGCGAGCTGGAAGCGCCCGGCGAGGTCGCGATAGCCTTCGAGCTTGGCGTCGGCGAGGCCGGTGGCTGCGGTGTTGGTCACCCAGTCGTCACGGCGCTGCAGCAGCCCCGACAGCCGCGCGCTGAAACCGCCACCCAGCGGCCCGCCGATCGCCGCCTCGGCGTTGACCGTGTTGTAGGTGCCCCACGACACATTGCCATAGCCGTTGAGTTCATCGCCAGGCGCCGCTGATGTGATCTTGACGACGCCGGCCGGCGTGTTGCGGCCGAACAGCGTGCCCTGCGGGCCGCGCAGTACCTGGACGTTGGCGACGTCGAAAATCGGGAACGACTTCAGCACCGGGTTTTCGAGCGCGACATCGTCATAGACGACCGACACCGGCTGGGCAGCGTTGATGTCGAAATCGGTGTTGCCGAGGCCGCGGATGTAAAAGCGCGGGAAGGTGCGGCCGAACGATGATTCGACGAGCAGACTGGGCACGCGCGCCGACAGGAAACGGATGTCGAGGCCGCTCGAATTGAGGGTGCTGAGCTTTTCATCGGCAAGCACCGAAACCGCTACGGGAACGTCGCGCGCCGCCTCGGCCCGCCGGGTCGCGGTGACGGTGATTTCCGCAATGGTATCGGCAGCGTCGGCGGCGTCGGCGGCGGATGCCGCACCGGCGCCAAGCAGCAGCGGCAGCAATGCCAGCCGCGAAACACCGGAAATCAAACGCGTCGCAGACAGGGTGGTCATTCGGGCAAATCCTATTGAAACGGGAGATGCCTCCCCAGGCGCCGCATCTTGTCGTGCGGAGTGTGCGTTCCGTAACAAATGCGAAATGATCGGCAAACATTTGTGGCGGCCATCGCGAAGCTTTGCGCGCGACTGTTGCCCGCAAGCGTCACTTTTGCGGGCCCGGCGCCAGCCTTACCCCCTTGCGCTTCGCGGTCGATTGGGGCTGTAGAGGCGCATGGGTATGCTCAGCAATATCTTCACCTGGTGGAACGGCCCCGGTTACGGCACGCGAATCATGACGCGACGCAGTGGCCGCGAGGTCGGCCGCGATGACCAGGGCAATATCTATTACCGCAGCGGCGCCGGCCGCAGCGAGCGCCGCTGGGTGATCTACAACGGCATTCCCGAGGCGAGCCGCATCCCGCCCGAATGGCATGGCTGGATGCACAAGACGGTGGCGCTGCCGCCGACCGAACGCCCGGTGACGCCGCGGGTCTGGGAACGGCCGTGGTCGCCGAACCCAACCGGCACGGTGACGGCGCATGTGCCGTCGGGCAGCCTCGACGCCGGCGGCAAGCGCGCGCGGGCAACCGGTGACTACGTTGCCTGGAGCCCTGACGAGTAATGCGCGCTTTGTTCAAGGACAATATCGTCGAGGCGCTGGTCGGGCTGATCGTCGTGCTCGTCGCCGTCGGGTTTGTGGCGCTGGCGTATAACCGCACCCAGGCCGGGGCGACGTCGGATGGCTATCTGCTCAAGGCGCGATTCCCCAATGTCGCCGGTGTGTCGCCGGGCACCGATGTCCGTATGTCGGGCATCAAGATCGGCCGGGTGGCTGCGCAAAGCCTCGATCCGGTGTCGTACGAGGCAGTGGTGCAGATCAGCGTCGACAAGGCGCTGAAGCTGCCGATCGATTCGAGCGCGGCGATCACCACCGAAGGCCTGTTGGGCGGCACCTATGTGCAGCTGACGCCTGGCGGCGAAACGACGATGCTGAAGGCCGGCGACGAG
>JANOCM010000145.1:0-2165 GCA_031412175.1 Alphaproteobacteria bacterium | reverse complement strand
GACCCGGCGCGCGTCGCCGAAACCGGCGGCAGCTATGGCGGCTACATGTGCTACGCCACCGCGATCAAGTACGGCGCGCGGCTAAAGGGTGCCGTCTGCGCGCGTGCCATTTCGAACTTCGTGACGCTGCTGGAGAACACCGAAAGCTATCGCCGCGACCTGCGCCGCGTCGAATATGGCGACGAACGCCAGCCCGGCCAGCGTGAAAAGCTGATGGAAATCTCGCCGCTGACCCGGGTCAAGGAGCTCAAACTGCCGCTCGTCGTCATCACCGGCAGCAACGATCCGCGCGTCAAGCCGTCCGAATCGACGCAGATGGTCGATGCCGTCCGTGCCAATGGAGGGCCCGTATGGCACCTGATCGCTGCCAACGAGGGGCATGGCTATCAGAAGAAGGAAAACCAGGACTATGAATTCCTGACCCGCGTCACCTTCTGGACGCAGACACTGCTCAAATAGCGGCTATTCGACTGCAGCCTCGCGCTTGGCCGGCGGTGCCATTGGCGCGAGCAACTGCCCCGCCAATGTCGGCGGCTGCGCCTCGACGGTGCCATAGGCATCGGGGAAATGGCCGGGCAGGTAATGGGTGCCGAATACCCGGTCGAGCCAGGGGAAGGTCGCCGCGAAATTGCGGTCGATATGATCGGTGCGGCTGTGGTGCCAGTGGTGGAATGCCGGCGTTGCCACAAGCGCTTCGAGCGGCCCGAGCCGCCAGCACAGATTGGCATGGATGAAAAAGCCCGCGAACGTCCCGACCAGCGTGATCACAACCGGCAACAGGCTGCCCGCCGGCCCCGCCGACCCCAGCCCGAGCACATAGAGCGGTACGAGTCCCGACAGCCGCGTCACCACCAGATCCACCGGGTGCGCGCGGGTATTGACGAGGAAATCCATATGCCCGGCACTGTGATGGACGGCGTGAAAGCGCCACAGCAGCGGCGAAGCGTGCATCAGCCGATGGCCCCAATAGGACCCGATGTCGGCGACGACCAGCCCGAACGGGATCGACACCCAGAGCGGCAGGCCGTGGACAGCGGCGTGGAAACCGGGCGGCAGCACGCGCTGCACCAGCGTCGCCACCAGCGCCATCGGCAGCGCGATCAGCGCCGCCGGCACCAGGCTGTTGAGGAAATAATAGCCGAGGTCGATGCCGATTTCGCGGCGCAGCACCGGCGCCGGGGCGCGCGCGAACAGCCGTTCGAGCGGCACGAACAGCGCCGTCAGCACGACGAGCCAGACACATAACCGGGCGGCATCGATGGCAAGGCTGGAAAGTGACATCATCGCGACCTCAACTGCATGGGAATGGTGGCCGGAAAAACCCCCGGCCACCAATATTCAGGCGATTGCGTCAGGCCGCGACGGTGCGGACACGCCGGCGCGCAGCGGCGCCGACAAGACCGAAACCGGCGACGAGCATGACCCAGCTCGACGGCTCGGGAACGGTGGCGGCGACGACCGACACGCCATCGAGCAGCGCGAACGGCGGCACGCCGCCGGGGCCGCCATCGGCCCAGAAACGCAGCGTCTGCGCGGCCTGGGTGGCGACGAAGCTGAACGTCTCGCTGCGCCATGGCTGGAAACCGGCCTGCGGATTGGTGACCGTCGCGGTACGGAAGTCGGTGGTCACGACGTTGTTCGAATCGAGCAGGCTGACCTGCCACGATTCAAAGGTTGCACCGGTGAAGTTCAGCTGCTGCGCCGCTGCCCATTCGAACGAGACATTGTAGGTCTTGCCGACTTCAAGGCCGGTGATCAGCTGGGTGATCGGCGCGCCAAAGCCACGATCGGCGTCCGAAGCGACATAGTTGCCGCCCTGCGCGCTGGTCGTCAGGCCGTTGTTGTAGCCGTTCGACGGGCCATAGAGCTGAAAGCCGTTGTAGCGGCCGATCGCCGTAGCATCGCCGGGAACGAACACAAACGCGAGGCCCGTCGTGCGCCAGCCCTGCAGCTGACCGTTGCCCGGGGCATAGGCGGTCGAGAATTCGTCGGAACCGGCAAGGCCCCAGGTTTCGAACCCGCCGTTGATGACCAGGTTGGTCGCGGCATTGGCAGTGGCAGACGCGCCGGCAATCAGGCCGAGTGCGAGCAATGGCGCCAGGCGGCGCGTAATCGATGTCATGTAACCCTCGTTTTCATGGGAAGATGCGAGCCGGCCGCCGGCC
>JANOCM010000144.1:0-2944 GCA_031412175.1 Alphaproteobacteria bacterium | reverse complement strand
TGCTCAGGGCGCCGCGCAGGTCGCGCGTCGGGTCGCGTGGTGCAATTTGGTTTGCCACCGCGAAGCGAAACACCTGAGCGACGAATTGCAGCGTCCGGTGCGACTTCTCGTAGTTTTTTGCCGCCTCATAGGGCCGCACGGCATCGAGGATCTCGTAGGGCTGAATGTCGGCAATCGGACGGTGGCCAATCGCCTTGTCGACGAGTCCTAAGAACCACTCGCGCTTGTTCACTGTCGCTTCGGCCTTTCCGTCGTGGCGGTTCTTCTCGATGTAGGCCTTCGCAATGGCGCTGAAGCTGTTGGCGGCGTTGATCTTGGCGGCTCGCTTGTCGCTCTGTTTCTTTTCGGCAGGGTCGACACCCTTGGCTAGGCCCGATCGCGCCTTGTCTCTGGCGTCCCGCGCATCTCTCAGACTGAGTTCCGGATAGGCGCCGAGCGCCAGCTTCTTCTCGATGCCCATGCTGTTGCGGAATTTCAGCTTCCAGAGCTTGCCGCCCGCCGGCGTCACCAGCAGGAAAAGTCCCTTCTCATCAGCAACTTTATAGGGCGTCGGCTTGGGCTTGAGAGATCGAATCGCAGTGTCGGTAAGAGACATTTGGGGGCCTCCTGTTTTGGGTCTTTTCAAAAGGCCCCCAAAAAGGCCCCCAGATTTCGCCGAACGGGAGCGAAAGCTGGCGGACGCTGGCGACCGATCCAGCGTCTAATGTATCGGATTTGCTTGGTTTTTTCAACGTTTCGCGGACTGTGGCGAACGGAGAAATGGTGCCGCTTAGGTGACTCGAACACCTGACCCCATCATTACGAATGATGTGCTCTACCGGCTGAGCTAAAGCGGCGTATCCGGGGATTGGGGCGCATAACAGCGTGGCGGCGCCACCGCAAGCGCGGTGTGGGCGGTTCGGGGGCGATGCCCGGTGGGCGGACGGTTCAAAGCCCCGGTGATGCCGCCGTTACCCTGACCTGAGCGTGTTTGCGTAAGGGATCGACGATGGATGGCAGGGACGGCCGGGTGGTCGAATCGGCGTTTGACCTGCCGCCGCAGTTTCCCGCCGTCGAACGCCGGCGGGCCGGGATGGCGGAAGGGGACTGGCGGCGCGCCGGGCGGGCGCTGGTTTCGGGGTTCGAAAACCACAGCGTCATTGTCGATGATCCGGGTGGCGCGGCGCGGTTGCGCCAGGTCGGGCAGGCGGTCAGCGATACCTTCGGCCTGTTTGCCGACATGATGTTGTCGCGGCATGATGCCATCGGCGCCGAGTTGTGCGCGGCGTGTGATCTGATTGCGTTGCGCTCCGAGCCGCTGCATTTCGAAGCCAGTCTGATGGCGCCGGGCCTGGCGTGTATCCTCTTGCGCGGCGTTGCCTTGCCGATCGAGGACGACACCGCCGTCCAGATCGTGCTGAGTTGGCGCGAGGTGCTCAACCGCGCGGCCACGGCGCGGTTGCGGCGCGATCTGACGATGGCCTTGCGCGTTTCGCCCCGCATTTCGAGCGGATTCGACCCATTTTCATCAAATTTTGCGCCGAAATCGCGAAAACCGCCGGCTTGACGCGGGCGGCACCTTGCCCGGGGGCGCGCTGCCGCCGCATAAGCGAGGGCGTATCAAGCGGAGCAGCAGCGTGTCGGTAAAGCCCAGGTCGTCGCCGAAACCGGTTCAGCCGGCGGCGGAAGTGTCACTGGCGCAGGCGTTGTTCGACATGGCGCTGCCTGGCGAGGTCGATGATCTTGACGATGAAAGCCGCATGGCGATCACGCGCTTTGTCGCCGCCGCCGCCGTCACCCGCGCCGCGGGCACCTCGATCGTCCATCTCGAACCCGCCATAACCGATGAGGCGGCGCCGGGTCGCCGCCGCATGATGCTGGCGATGATCGGTGACGACCGGCCCTTCCTGGTGTCGTCGACGTCGGCGGCGATCACCGCGGCCGGGCTCGATATCGAACGGCTGCTGCATCCGGTCGTCGATGTCCGCCGTGATGCCGACGGCCGGCTTGTCGAGGTCGTCGGGCTGGTCGAAGTCGTCGGGCTGGCGGGTGAAGCGCCGGCGCCGGGGGTGACGCGCGAATCGATGATCTATGTCGAGATCGAGCGCACCGGCGCGCGTGGCCGTGCCGAGCTTGTCGCCAGCCTGACCAGTGTTCTGGACGATGTGCGCGCCGCCGTCGACGATTGGGCGGCGATGCAGGCGGCGCTCCACGACGCGGCCAAGGCATTGGGCGAGAACCCGCCGCCGATCGCGCCGCACCGCGTGTCCGAGGCGGTGGCCTTTCTGGAATGGCTGGCGGCAGACAATTTCACCCTGCTTGGCGTCCGGCGCTACGACCTGTCGGGCGATCTCGACGATCCGCTGGTCCGCCCGGGCAGCGATTTGGGGCTGGGCTTGCTGCGCGATGCTGATTATCCGGTATGGACCGGGGTGGCGGGGCCATCGGATACGCCGCGCGCGTTGAGGGCACTGCTCGCCAGTTCGGAACCCTTGCTGATCACCAAGGCCGGCGCCGTGGTCAGCGTTCATCGCCGCGTCAATGGCGAGCTGATCTCGGTCAAGGGCTTTGACCGCCAGGGCCGGGTGGTCAGTGAAACGCGCTTTTTCGGGCTGTACACCTCGCAGGCGATGTCGGCGTCGCCGCGCAAGATTCCGTTGCTGCGAAGGAAGGTGACGACGATCATCGACAATCTCGGCTTCGGCCTTGGTGGTCACAGCGGCCGGGCGCTGCTCCATGTCCTTGAAACCTTTCCGCGTCAGGAGCTGATCGAGGCGAGCACCGAGCGCTTGCAGGTCATGGCGCTCGGGCTGTTGTCGCTGCTCGACCGGCCGCGGCCGCGGCTGTTTGCCCGCGCCGACCCGTTCGGACGCTTTGTCTCGGTACTCGTCTATGTGCCGCGCGACAGCTATTCGAGCGGCTTGCGCGAAAATGTCGGCCGCATGATCGCCGAGGTCACCGGCGG
>JANOCM010000143.1:0-1748 GCA_031412175.1 Alphaproteobacteria bacterium | reverse complement strand
CCGGATTGGCGGTATCGGCGGCGATGCGGTCCTCGGCGAGGCCGGCGAGGATCGGCGTCAACCGGCGCTGCAGGTCGCGGCCATAGATCGCCTTGATCTCCGCCGCCAATCGCCCGCCCTGGCCGAGGCCAAGCCCGAAATCGCTCGTTGCCGCCATGTCGGTGCTCGCCTTGCCGAGCACACCCAGCGCCGCCAGGTCTTCGGAGGCCGAGGCCGTGCCGCCGCGCGCAATGCCGGCGGCCTGGGCATAGGCCGCGGTGGTTTCATAGACGCCGCGGATTAGCGCGCTGTTCTTGACATAGCCCCAACCCCACAGGCCGATGGCGATGACCAGCGCCGCGACGCCGCCGCCGATGCCCAGGGCATAGCGTTGCCGCGCCTTTTTCTCGGCAGCGGCGTTGCGGCTGGCGAGGCCCTGTTCGGGAAACACCAGGTCGGAGAAAAAGCGCTTCAGGAAATAGCTGCGGCCCTGGCCGACGGCGCTCGTCGACGCCATTGCCGGCATACCGATGGTCAACAGGATGCGATCGACGGGGTTGCCGGTCTGGGTGCCGGAGGCGAGATAGACGCCGCGGACGCGCGCCGGCGTGTCGAAGCGGCTTTTCTGGCCGAGCGCGGTGAGTAGTTCGGCGAGCGGCGCGCGCAGCGACGCGAGCTGCGCCGGAAAAGCGGCGATCTGGCCGCGGCGCGGCAGTTCGGCCTCGTTCTGCATGCGATCGACGACACGCGCGGCGACGCTGTTGATCAGCCCGTCGAAGCCCTGCAGCACGGCATTGTTGTCGGCGCCGTCGCCGGGCGCGGTGGCGCCGAACACCTGTTCGGATTCGGCATCGGTGGTGCGGGCGAAGTATTCGCGGAAGCCCGCGAGCAAGTCCGTCTTGGTGATCAACACATAGACTGGCAGCGCCTGGCCCAATGACGTGCCGATTTCGGCAAGCCGGGCGCGGATATTCTCGGCGTGCGACGCCATCTTGCGGGCATCGGCGAAATCGGGTGCCGGAATGGCGACGATCACGCCGTTGAGCGGCTGCAGCGGCCGGTGCTGCTTTAGCAGCGCGAGAAAGCCCTTCCAGCCCTCCGCATCAGCGGCGGCATTGTCGTCCTGCGTGACATAGCGCCCGGCGGTATCGATCAGCACGGCTTCGTCGGTAAACCACCAGTCGCAATTGGGCGTCTTGGGCTGGCCGCGCAGGGCGCGATATTCGCCGGCAACGGCGGTCGGAAAGCCCAGCCCTGAATTGAGCAGCGCCGTGGTCTTGCCGGCGCCCGACGGTCCGATGATCGCGTACCACGGCAGTTGATAGACATAGGTGCCGCGCTTACCGAGCTTCGTTGAGCGCAGCATCGTCAGCGCTTCGGACAGCTTGGCGGACAGCTCGTCGCTGTCGGCCGGCCCGCGCGTTTCCGGCGCCAGCGCATCGACGAGCGCGGCGTTGCGGCGCTTGTCGCGGCCGCGCGCCCACAGCCAATAGCCGAGCACGCCGAGCAGCGGGAGCACGGCGACGAATAGCGTTACCGGCCACCAGCCGAATGGCTTCCAGCCGCCGATCGCCAGCAGCGGCCCGACGAACCAGATGATGATGCCGAACAGCAGCGCGCCGATGACGCGCCAGAACCATGGATTGCGCAGCAGCGCCTTCAGACTGGTCACGCCCTGATCCCCCGATCGGTCATATCTAGCGCCACGCGACGTCGTTGGCGACGCGCAACTCGACACGGCGGTTCTGCCGCCGGCCGTCGTCGCTGCC
>JANOCM010000142.1:0-29958 GCA_031412175.1 Alphaproteobacteria bacterium | reverse complement strand
CTTCGATCCCGACGTGCACGAACCCGTCGACAACAAGCCGAAATCGGCGCTGCTCAAGGTGTCGCTGTTCGCCGAGGATTTCGACCAGCGCTGGGTGGCGTGCAAGCGGCCGTTCATCGTCACCGGCGGCGAGCTGACGCTGGAAATGCTCGATTTGCGCCACGAGCCGACGGCGAATTTCTATGAAGCGCCATTGCACGTAAAGGCGGCCGGCGGCTGTCTGCTGATCGACGATTTCGGCCGCCAGATCGTGTCACCGACGGCACTGCTCAACCGCTGGATCGTGCCGCTCGAAAGCCGCGTCGACTATATGAAGCTGCATACCGGCAAAAGCTTCAAATTGCCGTTCGAAGCGATCGTGATCTTTTCGACAAACCTGGCGCCGGCCGACCTGATGGACCCGGCGTTCCTGCGGCGCATTCCGTACAAGCTCGAGGTCGGCGCGCCGCCGCCGCCGCTGTACAAGCGCATCTTTGCCGATGTCGCCGCGGCGCACGGGCTGGGGGAGGCGTTCAACGACGCGGTGTTCGACGATATCGTTGCCAAGCTGGCGGCAAAGAACGTGCCGCTCGCCGCCTATCAGCCGCGCTTTCTCATCGAACAGATCGTCGCCGCCTGCCGGTTCAAGGCGGTGCCGATGGGCTTCCACGTCGAATTCGTCGATTATGCGTTGAGCAACCTGTCGATCGGCGGCGTTGCGCCGCCGGGGACGCTGGCGAAGGTGGGTTAAGCGTCGATCGGATCGCAATTGCCATGCCATGCTCTCGCAAAGTCGCTGGCACGGGTTTTACAATTACTGTAGCTTTCGCTTCGTCAGCTAATATCCGGGGGAAGCGGCCTTGATCAGTGGCGAGGAAAACGGTGTCGCCTGGCATTGGACGAACAATTTGTTGCTGTCGGTCGGCGAACTGGATGGCAAATCGTCTGATGTGAAAGCCCATCCGGTTCACGGGTTGCCTGTCGCATCGTTGGGCGGCAACACATTCTACGGCAGTTTCTCGGTATTGCGCGCTGACGGCCAGTCCTATCATCACAATCGTTACCTGACTGCCAATCCGACGAAGACCCATCATACCGAGCCACAGTATTTCGAATGGCTCGAGACCGAAATCGCCGCCATTACACTGGTTTCGATGAGCGATCCCGAAGCAGCCAGTTTCCTCGCAAAGCCGCGGGCGTTCATTATGGAGATTAACCAGACCAATACGCCGTGTTCCGGAAAGGCGTGTAGGCCGACAATCCTTGCTGCCGTCGCCAACAGCAAGATCGGCAGGCACGACTGGCCGATAGTCGTGGCGCGGATGAGTGCCAATCAGATCTATGAAAGCCAGCCGCCCAAGGTTTTTCCGACTTCGTTCGAGATCGCCCATGCGCGCAAGAACGCAATGGCGTCGTTCGCGCTGAAATCGATGTGCGTGCACCGGTTTCCGGAAATCGGCTGACAGGCACGGCGCTGCTGCCAGCCACATCCCGGTCGTTGGTGGAGCAAGGGAGGATCGAACTCCCGACCTCAGCAGTGCGATTGCTGGTTTACAGCTTGCCACAGGCGAAAAGCGCCAAATTTTCAACGCTGTTTTGCCAATGTCGTGCCGAGATCATAGACTTTGGGTCCGCATCGGGTCCGCAAGCGCACGGTTGCATGCTGGCGCAATTTGAACGATCGATCGGCGTTTCCTCGTCATCGCTTCACGCTTGGCGCGGAAATAGTTGAGGTCATTTCGGATTTGCTCAGACGCGAGGCCGATAATGGCGTCGGTTCGGCCGCTTGTTGAAAGTTGGATCAGTGCTCAACTCATAGGCCTGCGGATTTCGAGGATGACCCCTGCCTCGTCAGCGTTGTCGAAGTAGGTGAAGCCGCTACGGTCGGGGCGGCGACCCCGCATCAGCACGTCGAGGCCGAGCGCCCGGCCCTCGACTTCCGCGGCGTCGCAATCGGCGACGGTGAAGCCCAGGTGGAAGACGCCTTCGCCCTTTTCGTCGAGGAAGCGCCGTTGCGGGCCGTCGTCGGCGGGCGGCTGGGCGAGCTGGATCTGGATATTGTCGATGTCGCAGAACTTGTAGCGCATGCCGAGGAAGGCGTTGCGGCTGGGCACTTCGAGCTCGGTATACTGGTCGAGCGGTGGGTAATCCTGCCAGGGGCCCACCCCGAGAGATTCGTAATGGGCCACCGCGCGGTCGATGTCGTGGACGACGATGCAGACGTGGTGGAGGGTGCGGAACAGGCTCATTCGACCACCGGCACGGTATAGTTGAGGATCATGCGACCGCCGTCGGGATAGACGGTCTGGCCGGTCATGTAGCTGGCGTCGTCGCTGGCGAGGAAGGCGGCGACCGCGGCGACTTCATGCGGTTCGCCGCAGCGGCCGGCGGGCGTGCGCGACAGGATCATGCGGCGCGAGGCGTCGTCGTGCATGAAGCCGACCTTGAGCATGTCGGTCATGATCGTGCCCGGCCCGATGCCGACGACGCGGATGCCGTGCGGGGCGAGCGCCACAGCGGCGGTGCCGGTGACCTGGTTCAGCCCGCCCTTGGAGATCGCATAGGTTGCGACATCGGGGTTGGCCATGCGCGAATTGATCGACGACATGTTGATGATGACGCCGGGGCGGCCACCGGCGATCATCGCTGCGGCGGCGACCTGGACGCCGAAGAACGCGCCCTTCAGGTTGACGCCGATGACCGCATCGAAATCGGCCTCGCTGACGGTGAGGAACGGCTTCACCTGGGCGATGCCGGCATTGTTGAGCATGATGTCGAGCCGGCCGAACCGGGCGACGGCGGCGGCGATCAGCGCCTCGACATGGGCGCGGCGGCTGACATCGGCGACATGGCCGGCGACGTCATGGCCTTCACCCGCCAGCAGCGAAACCGCGGCGTCGAGCGCGGCGGCGTCGATGTCCGACAGCATGACGCGGGCACCGTCCTCCGCGAAACGGCGGGCGCAGGCGAGGCCGATGCCGCGGGCGGCGCCGGTGACGATGGCGACGCGGTTGGCGAGTTTCATGGCGGTTCTTTCAGTAGATGGCGGTTTCCAGCAACGGCGTTGCCGTCGCCAGGCGGCGAAAGTCCAGTGGGCTCGTGTCGATCGTCGCCGGCAGGCCGAGGATGATCTCGGCTACGGCGCGACCGACGCCCGGCGCATGCATGACGCCATGGCCCGAAAAGCCGGTGGCGTGGACGAAGCCGGGCCAGTTCGGTGGGGCGCCGACGATGCCGTTGTGATCGAACAGGTTCATCTCGTAATGGCCCGCCCAGGCGCTGGTCAGCCGCAGTTGTTCGAGTGCCGGCACGCGCGCGGCGAGGATCGGCCAGAGCGTGGTTTCGAACAGGTCGTGGTCGGGTTCGAAATCGCCGTCGGCGTCGGGGTCGTCGTCCGGGGCAATGCCGGCGATGAAGCTGTCGCCGTCGGGCCGCATCCAGGCACCCGAGATGTCGAACAGCATCGGCATGGCGCTGCCGTCGAGCGGCGCCTTGAAGCGGAACACCGTGCGCTTTTTGGCGCGCACCGGGATGTCGACGCCGAGCATGGCGGCGACACGTGCCGATTGCGGACCGGCGGCGTTGACGCACCAGGCGGCGGGCAGGCTCTCGGCGGCGGCGGTCTCGACGGCGGTGATGGTGTCGCCGGCCGTATGGATGGCAGTCGCCTCGGCGGCGAGGAAGCGCACGCCCAGCCCTTGCGCGGCGCGGCGGGTGGCCATCAGCAGCGCATAGGCATCGAACCAGCCTTCGTGTGCCTCGCCACAGGTCGCCATGGCGGTGTCGGCGGCGTCGATCCACGGGAAGCGGGCAACGAGAGCGGCAGGGTCGAGCTCGGTGATGCGGGCCCCGAGGCTGCGCTGCATGGCGAGGGCGGTGCGGCGCGCGGGTAATGTCGCGGCGCCGGCGAGGACGAGATAGCCGCGGTCGATGAGGCCGATTTCGCCGGCCAGTTCGGCGAGGACCCCGGCGCCGTAGAGACTGAGTGCGACATTGACCGGCGTGGCGAACTGGGTGCGGATCGACGCGCAGGACAAGGTCGTGGAGGCGAAGCGATAGGAGGGATCGCGCTCGACGACGGTGACGTCACCGTCGTGGCCGAGGCGTTTCAGATGCACCGCGGTGCAGCAGCCGACGATGCCGCCGCCGATGATGACCACCGGCGGCGTCACGCGGTGGCGAGGCCGAGATGGCGGCGAAAGCGGTTCTTGATGAAGACGGCATCGCGCGGCGGCAGCGAGCGCTGCAGGTTTTCGGCCCTGACCTTGATGACGTGCAGCTTGGGCCCCGGCGCCGACAGGCCCATGCGGATCGCGGCGATGCCGGCCATGTCGGTGGCGACGCTGGCGACAGCGAAACCGCAGGCGGCAGCGACACGATCGAGCGCGATCCCGAAGCCGGTATGGCTGACCTGCATGCCGGTTTCGCCGAAATGGCCATTGTCGATGACGGCGATGGTCAGGTTCGCCGGCGCCGCGACGGCGATTGTGGCGAGGCCGCCCAGCCCCATGAGTTGCTCGCCGTCGCCGGTGATGACCAGCACGCGGGCGTCCGGCCGGGCCTGGGCGACGCCAAGGCCGACGAGCGCGGCGCTGCCCATCGCACCCCAGAGGTAATAGTTGCCCGGGCGATCACCGAGGGCATGGACGTCGTAGCTCGGCGAGCCGAGCCCGGTGACGACCAAGGTGTCGCCGCGGTCCTGCAGCAGCGCGGCCACGACGGCGCGGCGGTCCAGTGCACCATCCCTTACCATGTCTTGGTTCCCAGCATCTTCTGGCTGATCAGGATGGCGATCTGCTGGTCACTGTCAAAGGCCTCGACAAGGGCGGCGGAGACCGTCGCCAGCAGTTCGTCGGGCGTGTCGGCGCGAAAAACGCGGACGCCGATCGCCACCAGCGCCGCCTCCGTCGCTTGCCCCATCGGTACCTGCCACGGGTTGAATTCGGCCCATTCGCCGCGCATCGTCACCAGCATCAACAACGGCACGCGGGCGATGACCGGCGACGACAGCGCGTTGATGCAATTGCCGACGCCGCTCGATTGCATCAGGATGACGCTGCGCGCACCGCCGAGCCAGGCGCCGGTGGCGATGGCGACGCCCTCTTCCTCAGTGGTCAGCACCGTCGCGGTCACCGCCGGGTCGGCGCGCAACAATTCGATCAGCCGGGCATGGCCGGCATCGGGGACGTAGCTGGCCTGGGTGACGCCGGCGCCGCGCAGCAGCGCATGCAGCCGGTCGGGCCAAGCGAGTTCGGGCGTCGGCGGCGAAAGGGCGGTCACGGTCATGGTGCGCATCATAGGGTGCGAGGTGCGGCCGTCGTGCAGCAATATCGGCTTTCAGCTATAGCCGATATCGATGGGACATGGCCTCGCCGTGCTGAAATGCTATGGCTTGGCGAGATAGAGGTGACGATGGCGCGACAGGTCGATCATGCGAATGTGCGCGAGGCTGTGGCGCGGCTGTGCGCCGATTTTCCAGGGCCCTATTGGCGCGATCTCGATGCGCGCATGGCTTATCCGACCGAATTCGTCGCGGCGTTAACACAAGCCGGGTTTCTCGCGGCGCTGATTCCCGAAGAATTCGGCGGCGCCGGGCTGCCGCTGTCGGCAGCGGCGGCAATCCTGGAGGAGGTGCAGCGCGCCGGCTGCAACGGCGGCGCCTGCCATGCCCAGATGTACACGATGGGGACGCTGCTGCGCCACGGGTCCGAGGCGCAGAAGGCGCGGTACCTGCCCGGCATCGCGCGTGGCGACATCCGGCTGCAGGCGTTCGGCGTTACCGAGCCGACGAGCGGCACCGACACGCTGGCGCTGCGTACGACGGCGAAGCGCGAGGGCGATGTCTATCGGGTCAGCGGCCAGAAGATCTGGACCAGCCGCGCCGAACATTCCGACCTGATGATCCTGCTCGCCCGCACCGCGCCGGCGGGGGCGAAGAAATCCGATGGCCTGTCGGTGTTCATCGTCGACATGGCCCATGCGCTCGCCAATGGCATGACGATCCGGCCGATCCGGACCATGATGAACCATGCCACCACCGAGGTCTGGTTCGACAATGTGCCGGTTCCGGCCGAGAACCTGATCGGCGAGGAGGGCCAGGGCTTTCGCTACATCCTGACCGGCATGAATGCCGAGCGCATCCTGATCGCCGCCGAATGCATCGGCGACGCCAAATGGTTCATCGAGCGCGCCACCGCCTATGCCAACGCGCGCCAGGTGTTCGGCCGACCGATCGGCGTCAACCAGGGCGTGCAGTTCCCGATCGCCCGCGCCTATGCCAACATGCGCGCCGCCGAACTGATGGTCCACGACGCCGCCGGCGCCTATGAGGCCGGCGCCAATTGCGGGGCGGAGGCCAACATGGCCAAGATGCTGGCGGCCGATGCGTCGTGGGAGGCGGCCAACGCCTGTATGCAGACGCATGGCGGCTTCGGCTTTGCCACTGAATACGATATCGAGCGCAAGTTCCGCGAAACCCGGCTTTACCAGGTGGCGCCGATCTCGACCAATCTGATCCTGGCCTATCTTGCCGAGCATGTGCTCGGCTTGCCGCGGTCGTACTGATGGGGGCTTTGAAGGGTTCGCCGCTTGCGACGCCAGCCCTGGGATGGCGAGCGCCGACGCGGCGGGGGTCGACATGCTGATGCACGCCACGGCGCTGGGTTGAGGCAATGGACCTGCGCCAGCTGAAAACCTTTCGTGCCGTTGCCGAGCTGGGCTCGCTGAGCAAGGCTGCCGACCGGCTGCGCATCGCCCAGCCGGCGCTGAGCCGGCAGATCAAGCTGCTTGAACATGACCTGAGGACGCCGCTGTTCACCCGCCACGGGCGCGGAATGGTGCCGACCGAGGCCGGGTGGCTATTGTTCGAACGTACGACCGGGGTGGTGCGGCGGCTCGAACAGGCGCGCGAGGATGTGCTGGCGGTCGCCGGCGTCGCCATCGGGCGAGTCGTCGTAGGCATGGTGCCGACGGTGTCGGCGGCGCTGGCGGCGCGCATAGCCCGCGAGGTGGTCAATGCGCATCCCGGCATCGAGCTGCGGCTGGTCGATGCCTATGGCGGCTATCTGATCGACTGGCTGCACCGCGGCGAGATCGATCTTGCCGTCGTCTATGGCCCGGCACGGACGCTGCACCTGGCGGCCGAGGCGATGCGCAGCGACGCCATGTTCGCAGTGGCGGCACCGGGGCAGGGGCTGGAGGGCCGCGCGTCGGTGACTTTGCGCTGGCTGGCAACGCAGCCGCTGGTGCTGCCGAGCGCTCCGCACGGCCTGCGCGCATTACTGGAGGCGCGCTTTGCCGAGGTCGGGCTGACATTGGCGGCGCGGGTCGAAGCGGACAGCTGGCCGGCGCTTGTCGATGTCGTGTCGGCAGGCGTCGGCATGACGGTGCTCCCGCACTATGCCGTCGCTGCGCGAGTGACGGCCGGACAATTGCTGTCGGTGCCCATCACGCCGCGGCTCGACCGTGAACTGGTGCTGGCGATGTCGGTCGGCGACGGGCGGTCGTTGGCGACACGGACGGTGGCCGACATCGTGCGCGCCCAGGTGGCGGGCCTGGGCTGATTGCTCGGCCGCCGTTCCTCAAGCGCACCAAAACGGTCAGGCAACCATCCATATTGGAGCGATATTGCCCGTTCTCTCGGCCTCTTCGCTGGCGCGAGGGCAAGGGACCGATGCACGCGCCACCCCGCGATCAGTACGGCTTCATTCGGTCCATGTCTCACGGACCGATAGCCGGCGACTTGGCCCATTCCAGCCGCGCGGTGACCTCCATTCGCGTACTGCCCTTGGTGGGCTATAGGACGCCGATGGTAATCTCTCCCCCATACCCCATCGGCACCCCAGGTCAGCAATGGGGCCAAGCCGAAAAGACTGAATGGCGCGCGCGGCAAGTACGCCAGCGGCGCTACGACACGGATATTGTGCCGCGCATCGATGCACTCGGCGATCACTTCCAGACGCTGGTTTACGGCCAGCTTGATTATGCGGGCGCGCAGTACAGCCTGTATGCGCTGCGAAGCCGGCGGTTCGACCCCGCCGTGCCCACGGTTCTGGTCACCGGAGGCGTGCACGGCTACGAAACCAGCGGGGTCACCGGTGCTCTCGAGTTCCTCGAGACCCACGCAGGCCACTATGCCGGGCGGGTGAACTTCCTGGTGGCGCCGTGCGTCAGCCCCTGGGCCTATGAGCATGTCAATCGCTGGAATTATGATGCGATCGACCCGAACCGCAGTTTTCGCACTTTAGGACCTTCGCGTGAAGCGACCGCGCTGATCGAGCTGGTCGCTTCGATCGAACAACCCTTCGCCGTGCATGTCGACCTGCACGAAACGACCGACAGCGACGAAGCCGAGTTTCGTCCAGCGCTTTGCGCACGCGACGGCAAGCCATTCATGCCGGAGACGATACCTGACGGGTTTTACCTCTGCGCAGACAGCGAAAACCCGCAGCCGGCTTTCCAGCAGGCAATCATCGCCGCGGTAGAGGGGGTGACCCACATTGCGCCTCCGGATTCAAAAGGCGAAATCATCGGCTCCCCGGTCGTCGCGCACGGCGTGATCGAATATCCTTTGGCGAGGCTGGGGCTTTGCGCATCGATCACTGGCGCGCGCTTTACCACGACGACGGAGGTTTACCCCGACAGTCCCCGGACCAGCCCCCAGCAATGTCGGCTTGCACAGGTAACTGCCGTCTGCGCTGCTCTGGACCATGTCCTGAGCGCATGACGCGCGCCGTCCGGTCGAGGCGCGCAGGTTTTGGTCGGTCGTGTCCGCAATCGGACCCTGCGGTGGTGTTTGGACACGCGACCCTGCATCAAGGATACCGAGCGAGATACAAACACGGAAAAAGCACGAACTGACGGTCGACAGGCGGATGTGCTGGGCCGCCAGGTCCGGGTGACAAGGCCCGTCGAGCATCGCTGAACCGCAATGCATCGCAGGATTCTCGTCACCCGACCCCGATCAGGTGGCTGCTGCCACCGGCGTGTTGAGCAACTGCTGCTCCCAGAGATAGGCGATGCCGCTGCCGGCGGCGTGCTGCTTCATCACTTCGTTCAGCGGCATCGCAGTGTCGTTCCGTGCCCAGTCGCGCTGCCATTCGGCCGCCAGTGCCATCCAAGTCATCATGTTGGCGCCGGCCGCGATCATGCGCTGGATCGCGACCTGATGAGCCTCGACCGAGGTGCCGCCCGATGCATCGGTGATGACCGTGACATCCCAGCCTTCGCCGAGCGCCTGGATTGCCGGCATGGCCACGCAGACCTCGGTCCACAGGCCGGCCATGACCAACTGCTTGCGGCCTGTCGCCTTGACGACTTCGACCACGTTCGGATCCTCCCAGGTGTTGATCAACGTCCGGTCGATGACCTCCTGATCCGGGAACACATCGGTAATCTGGGGGAAGATGAGGCCGCCGCGGGCGCCGATCACGCTGGTCAGGATAGTGGGTACGCCGAAGACCTTGGCGGACTTCGCCAGAGCCGTCGAATTGTTGACCACCATATGCGGATCGTGGCTGTTGAGGTTTGCGAGCTGATAAGGCTGGTGGTCGATCAGAACGAGGACCGAATCCTCGGGGCGAAGAAGCGACGCCAGGCCGTTTCGGAATGTCATGACTAATCCTCTGCTACCGTTAGACGGCAAAATGTCGGGGGGAGACGCGCCGTCTAGGACTTAACAATGGTATTCCCGGTCGGGATACGGTAGCGCCCGTTCACAGCCTGCTGTGTCGCAGAAACAGGAACGCTGCCTTGGATATCGAGGAGCTGCGCACCTTTGTGGAGGTCGCCGATGCTGGCGGCGTGACGCCTGCAGCGCGACGACTGGGGGTCTCCAAATCGATCGTCAGTCGGCGGCTGGCCCGGCTCGAAGCCGATGTCGGCATCCAGCTGCTGGCGCGAACCACCCGCGGCGCCGCCCTGACGGAAGCAGGCACCATCTTTCGCGACTATGCCGCCCGGGTCTGCGCCGAGATCGATACCGCGAGGGAAACAATCCTTCCTGCCGGCGATCTTCGCGGTCGCCTGCGCATTGCAGCGCCGCTCACCTTCGGTCCGACGCATTTCGCGCCGGTGCTTGCCGTCTTGGCGCAGCGCCACCCGCAATTGCAGGTGCAGGCCAGCTACACGGATCGGTTAGTCGATCTGATTGCGGAAGGCTTCGACTGCGCGATCCGGGTCGGCCACCTTGTCGACTCGAACATGCTCGCCAGACGCGTCGGTTGGACGACCGCGAAATATGTCGCGACGCCGGACTATATCGCGAAATACGGATCGCCTGAGACGCCACAGGAGTTTGTCGCGCATGAAGTCATCATGCAGGGCACCGAAAGCTGGCTGGCAATGGATGGCGACAAGATCATCACGCTGCACCCGCAGGGGCGATTCAAGGCGGACAATGCGGCCGCCCTTGTGGCTGCGGCGCTGGCTGGAATTGGCCTTGCCGGTCTTCCCGAAGAACTGATCCGCGAGCATCTGGCTTCTGGTGCACTGGTCCCGGTAATGACGCGCTATCCGCCCCCCGACCTGGGTATCTATGTCGTCAGACCGCCCGGGCAGCATCCGTTGCGAAAGATTCGGGTCCTGACCGAAATGCTGATCGAGTGCTTTGGACATGCGCCGTTTCTCGCCGGGCGAGCCCAGGGGGAACAGCGGGGGTAATCCTCGGTGTGGACGCGCTGTATCGTGAAAGCGACACGTCCCGTCGGGTAGGTCCTTGCAAGGAAAATACATCGGCCCACTTGCGTTTCGTCTCGAACGAACGAGGGGCCGGTCGCTCGCAGGTAGCGACTGACTATCCGACGGATAAACGCTGACCTGTTCCGCATCTTGCGACACAGCGCGGCAGATACGGGCGCTAGCAGATCGCCTCCAGGACGACACGCGGGGTTGGCAGCACCGGAGCCGGTGAGGCGCAACCGCCCAGTTGTACCGCGATCTGAACAAGACGACGCACGCGTGGCGATCAATCGCTTCACGCACCAGGATTTTCTTGAGGAGTTACAGATATGACGCAGCAATCCTTTGCTAATAATCGTTCGGCCCTGATGGTCTCGGGCCTTGCCGTCTTGATGGGTCTGTCATTGGCAGGAGGCCCCGCCACCGCGCAGGAGGGGAATTCGAAGCAGCGTGAAGACGCCCGGACATGCGAAAGCTTTGGCACCCGATACGGGACGCCCGCCTTCACCGACTGCATGGTGACGCAGCAGCAGCGGCGGGATACGAAGCAGCTCAAGTCGCTCGAGGAGACCCTGATGGTTTCCCAGCTCGCCAAGGACGGCCAGATCATGGCCGAGCGGGCGCGCCGGCAGCGCTGCGATCGCAATCCGGACCGGCGCGAATGCGGGCGGAGATAGCAGTTCTAGCCCGGCCTCGTGGTCGGATTGACCGCGCGTCAAAAGGACAAGCTCATGATCGACTTGAGTGGACGGCGCGCACTGGTGACGGGTGGGTCGAGGGGCATCGGCGCCGCGATCGCATTGGTGCTGGCCGAAAGCGGTGCAGACGTCGCTTTCACCTATCAAAGTGCGGCCGGGCAGGCCGGTGAGATTGTCAAGGCGATCGGGCAGACGGGCCGTCGCGGCGTTGCCATCCAGGCCGACAGTGCCGACCCCGACGCCATCGCCCGCGCCGTCGACGAGGCTGTGACGGCACTCGGAGGTCTCGATATTCTCGTCAACAGCGCAGCAATCGGCCACACCGGCATGGTCGCCGATGTCGAGCTGGACGATTATCAGAAAGTGATGGACGTCAACGTGCGCGCGCCGGTGCTGTTCGCAAAGGCCGTGATCCCCCACCTCGGCAAGGGCGGACGCATCGTCACGATCGGGTCGGGACTTGGGGAGCGGGTGCCGTTCCCGGGTGTCACCATCTATGCGATGTCCAAGGCGGCGCTCACGTCATTCACGCGCGGGCTGTCCCGTGAACTCGGACCGAGCGGTATCACGGTCAATCTCGTGCAGCCCGGATCGGTGGACACCGACGCAAACCCGGGGGCAGGTCCCGCCGCAGATTTTCAGCGGAGCCTGACTTCGCTGGGGCGCTATGCCGAGCCGCGTGAAATCGCAAACGCGGTCGCTTTTCTCGCAAGCCCGGCCGCAAGCATCATCACTGGCGCGACGCTGACCGTCGATGGTGGCGCGATCGCCTGACCGGGGCACAAGGAGGAAATGCATGTCCGCCATTCACTATCGCAGGCAGCCGGTCGGCAACGTCGAGGTGTTCTATCGAGAGGCGGGTTCGGTTGACGGTCCGGTCCTGCTCCTTCTCCATGGCTTCCCCACCGCCAGCCACATGTTCCGCGACCTGATCCCGCTGCTGGCGAACCGCTATCGCGTGATCGCCCCCGACCTCCCGGGCTTTGGTCAGACGAGGGCGCCCGATGGCTTTACGTACACTTTCGATGCACTGGCCGAGGTGGTGGAGAAGTTCATCGATGCGATCGGCCTCAACCGGTTCGCAATCTATATCTTCGACTATGGAGCGCCGGTGGGCTTGCGGATAGCGATGCGGAACCCCGACCGGATCACCGCGATCATCTCGCAGAACGGCAACGCCTATGAAGAGGGCTTCAGCGACGAATGGGGGGCGTGGCAGGACTATTGGCGCGATCCGAGCGATGCCAACCGCGAGGCGTGTCGCGCCTCGCTTGCCCCGGACACGGTCCGAAACTGGCAATATGGCACCGGCGCCGAACCTGATCTGCTCGGGCCCGACGGGTATGAGCTCGACATCGCCTATATGGCTCGGCCGGGCGCCGCAGACCTGCAACTGGATCTGATCCTGGATTACCGCACCAACGTCGCCCTGTACCCGGCCTTTCAGGCCTATCTCCGGCAATATCGTCCACCGTTCATGGCAGTTTGGGGACGGCACGACCCGGCGTTCGTGCCCGCTGGTGCACTCGCCTACAAGCGCGACCTCCCGGATGCCGAGGTTCACCTCCTCGATGCCGGGCACTTCGCGTTGGAAACGCATTCTTCAGAAATTGCTGATCTTGTTCGAGACTTTCTCGCCCGAAAATCGGGTGGGTGATGCAGAAGTCAGCGTCCCAATTACACCAGACGACCAATACGAGCGTTACGGGTCCGCATCCGAGTTTGCCGACCATCGTGGATTGGCGCTTTCACATTCATCTGTTCCAAGGGAGCTGAAATGTCCAAACGCGACGCAATCTTTCCGCCCGATCGCCACGCACCTTATACGCAACATCAGTACTCGCCGGCGGTAAGGTCCGGAGACCTGCTGTTCGTTTCCGGCCAGGTCGGAAGCCGCAGCGACGGCTCACCCGAACCCGGCTTCGAGGATCAGGTCCGACGCGCCTTTGCCAATCTCAAGGCAGTCCTGGCCGCTGCCGGCTGCACGTTCGACGATGTCGTCGATGTCACGACGTTCCACACGGATCCTGTGACCCAGTTCGACACGATGATGGCCGTGCGCGCGACCGAGATCGGGGAGCCTCCTTATCCAAACTGGACGGCCGTCGGGGTAACCTGGCTCGCCGGTTTCGATTTCGAGATCAAGGTCATCGCCAGGATCCCCGATGCGACTTGATGCAACGGACCGGCGCAATTTGACGGAGGGTAAAGGCATGACCGCGACCATGAAGGCGATCGTCCTCAGCAAATTCGGGGGCGTCGACGGCTTCGAGATGCGCGACGTAGCGGTTCCGGCCGTCGGGTCTCGGCAGGTCCGAGTGCGCGTGCACGCCACCGCGATCAATCCCCTGGACTATCAAATTCGACGCGGCGACTACGCCGACCAGGTGCAGCTTCCTGCCATCATCGGTCACGACGTCTCAGGCGTCGTGGAGGAGAAAGGGTCGGACGTGAGCGAGTTCGACATAGGAGACGCAGTCTACTACACGACCAGAATATTCGACGGCACCGGTTCGTACGCGGAACAGCACGTTGCCGATGTCGATCTGGTCGCCCGCAAGCCGCGCAATATCAGCCATCTGGAGGCCGCCAGCCTCACGCTGGTCGGCGGGACGGTCTGGGAAGCTCTGGTGACCCGCGCGCAGCTTGCCGTGCATGAGACGATCCTGATCCATGGTGGTGCCGGCGGTGTGGGGACCGCGGCAATCCAGCTTGCCAAGGCGATGGGGGCGCGGGTCATCACGACGGCGCGCCGCAGCAACCATGAATTCGTGCGTTCACTCGGGGCGGACGACGTCATCGACCACATTTCAGACGACTATGTCTCCGCCGTGGCGGAATTGACCCATGGGGCAGGGGTGAACGTGGTGTTCGACACGATCGGCGGCGATACGCTGTCAAGAAGCCCGCTGGCCCTCGCGGATGCCGGACGGTTGGTCAGCATCGTCGACATCGCGCAGCCGCAGAACCTGATCGAGGCGTGGGGAAAGAACGCTGCCTATCATTTCGTGTTCAGCCGTCAGAACCGGGGCAAGCTCGACGCGCTGACCAATCTTGTGGAACGCGGCCTGATCAAGCCGGTGATCGGCGCGGTGCTGCCATTGGCGCGTGTCGGCGACGCGCATGAACTGCTCGAAGGCGGCAGCGCCCGCGGGCTTCGCGGCAAGGTGGCGATCGATGTCGTGGGGCAGACTGCCGAGCTGCCTGCGGTATCGGCGCAATGAGCGGCATGGCGAAATCCCGGGCCAGCGCGGTCGCCGCTGCTGGTCGGCAAGCGGACACTGGACGTCGTGGCTCTTGTCGACTATATACCGTTCGGTATGAATTTCGTCAGCCCTGTTGTCGCCGCCAAGGGTCGCCCGCGCGAATTCGATCTCGATACGGCGCTGGCGGCGGCGTTGCGCGTGTTCTGGCAGCATGGTTATGAGGCGGCATCGATGGCCGAGCTGACCGCTGCGATGGGCATTACCAAGCCCAGCCTTTACGCCGCATTTGGCAACAAGGAGGCCTTGTTCCACAAGGCACTCGACCTCTACGAACGCGAAAAGCTCGCTTATATGACCACCGCGCTGGAGGCGCCGACGGCACGCGCGGTTGCCGAACGGTTGCTGCTGGGCGCGCTGGAAATGCAGATAAGCACCTGCGATCCCAAGGGTTGCCTGGGCGTGATCAGCAGCGTGGCGTGCAGCACCGAGGCCGAGCCCATCAGGGCCGAGGTCGTCAAGCGCCGGGCGTCATCCGAAGCCGCGCTTGTTGCGCGCTTCGAACAGGCCAAGGCGGCGGGCGAACTGCCCGATGGCATGGAGGCTTCCGCCTTGGCCAAATACCTGATTGCGCTGATGCAGGGGCTGGCCTTGCAAGGTGGATCGGGCGCGACGTGCGTGGAACTGCAGCAGCTTGTCGCCACGACGCTGGCGGTCTGGCCAACCCGTTAGGCGGAGCGGCGAATAAAAATACCGGCCGTTACAGAAAGAGGTTGACGCGCTGCAGCAACGACATATATACCGCTTGGTACGGAAGCCGGTCCCTGAAGTAGGGCGGTCCAAGCCAAGGACATGGCGTTGATGTTCAAAACCCGCACCTGATCGCCGCACGCAAGTACGGCACCCGATTTTTCATCGCACTTCCGGCCCTGCGCAAGCATGGCGTCGGTACGATCGACAACGCGCTTTCACCAGCGGCGCCGCGCGGACCCTGTCCGCGGGACCGCGTTCGTTCGTCCGCATTCCCGACGAAAGGGATATCCATGAACACGCCGCAAACCGATACCAGTTCTGCGCGCACCGGGCCGCCGCCGGCCGGCTTTTCGGCACTCGAATGGAGTGTGATCGCGCTCGCCGGACATGACAGCCTCGACAGCCTGGCAAAGGCCGGGCGCCTGTCGCGCGCCGCCGGCAGCGTCTTTGGCCTCGGCGCCGAATCCCGCCTTGCCGATCCCCGGCTGGAGGCTTTGCGGCGACTTGCCGTCCATGCCTGGCACCAGGGCGTGGCGCTGCCGGTGGCCGAAATTCAGAACTTCATCGCGGCGGGCTTTGCCGCGGCGCAGGCGGAAACGCTGGTCCGCAGCGTTTCGGGCAGCAACCGGCAGGAGTATGCCGCATGAACATGATCACCCCGATCCATGCTGCCGAAGCGCAGCCGACGGCCCTTGGCCAGCGCATCGGCCGGCTGTCGCGCTGGCAGTTGCGTGCCGCGGTCCTTGTCCCCGTCGCGCTGCTCGGTGTTGCCGGCTTCAAGCTGATCGCGACCAGCGAGGCTGTCGCTGCCTTGCCGCCGCCGCCGCCCGTCACCGTCGCCACCCCGTTGCTGCGCCAAGTCAGCGAATGGGACGATTATGTCGGCCGCTTCGCACCAAGCCGCAGTGTCGAGATCCGTCCGCGGATCGCCGGCGAAGTCACCGGCGTGCATTTCCACGATGGCGACATCGTCCGCCCGGGCCAATTGCTGTTCTCCATCGATACGCGTCCGTTCGCGGCGGCGCTGGCCGAGGCACGCGCCGAGGCCGCCAGCGCCGCAAGCGCACTGGCGCTGGCCCGCAACGATCTCGGCCGAGCCCAGCGACTCGTCGCCGACGAGGCCGTGTCGGCAGGGGAAGTCGACGCGCTGCGGAGCCGGCTCCAGGCCGCCGACGCCGCGCTTGCCGCTGCCACTGCCCGCGTGCGGCTCCGTGCCCTCGACCTGTCGTTCACCCAAGTGCGGGCGCCGATCGGCGGCCGCATTTCCGACCGCCGTGTCGATGCCGGCAACCAGGTCGCCGGCGGCGAAGGCACCGGCGGAACGGTGCTCACCACGATCAACGCGCTTGACCCGATCTATTTCACCTTTGACGGATCGGAGGCCTTGTACCTGAAGAACCAGCGCGCGCGCCGGCCGGGGGCAGCGCCGGCGACGGTCGAGATCCAGTTGCAGGACGAGGCCGCGCATCGCTGGAAGGGCAGGCTCGATTTTACCGACAATGGCCTCGACCAGCGGTCCGGCACGATCCGCGGCCGCGCCGTGCTCGCCAACCCGGACTATTTCCTGACGCCGGGCATGTTCGGCAACATGCGGCTCGCCAGTGCCGGAACACGACCGGCGTTGCTGGTGCCCGATGATGCGATCCAGACCGACCAGGCGCGCAAGGTCGTGCTGGTCGTCGACAGCCATAATGTCGTCAGCCAGAGGCCGGTCGAACTGGGACCGGTGGTCGAAGGCCTGCGGGTGGTGCGATCGGGGCTCGTCGCCAATGACCGGGTCGTGATCACCGGTACGCAGATGGCGATGCCCGGTACGACGGTGGCGACACGGGCTGGTCGGATCGCGCCGTTCGTTGCCGAGGCGGCGCTCGCGGTCGCATCGCCGATCGCCGGCGAGGCAACGCTCGCGTCGCGATAGCAGCCAAGCCGGCAAGCCTTTTCCTGCCCGAACCCGGCCTGTGCCGGGTTCGGTCGACGCTGCCCATTTTTCAGGGACGATCCGATGCGCTTTTCGCGATTCTTCATCACCCGGCCGATCTTTGCCGCCGTCATCGCGGTGGTCATCACCATCGTCGGCCTGATCGCCTATTGGGGCCTGCCGATATCCCAATACCCCGACATCGTCCCGCCGACGGTTACGGTCAACGCCGTCTATCCCGGCGCTTCCGCCGAGACGGTGGCGGAGACGGTCGCGGCGCCGATTGAGCAGGAAATCAACGGGGTCGACAACATGCTGTACCAGTCGTCGCAATCGACCGGCGACGGCAAGCTGACGATCACCGTCACCTTCAGGATCGGCACCGACCTCGACGCCGCGCAGGTGCTGGTCCAGAACCGCGTCGCCGTCGCGGTGCCGCGCCTGCCCGAGGACGTGCAGCGACTGGGCGTCGTGACGCGCAAGACGTCGCCCGACTTCCTGATGGTGGTCAACCTCGTCTCGCCCGACAACTCGCTCGATCGCGGCTATATTTCCAACTATGCGCTGACGCAGGTGCGCGACCGGTTGAGCCGCATCGACGGTGTCGGCGACGTGCAGCTGTTCGGCGCTCGCGACTATTCGATGCGGATCTGGATCGACCCCGGCCGTGCCGCAGCGCTCGACCTGACCGCCGGCGAGATCGTCGCCGCGCTGCGCGCTCAGAATGTCCAGGTCGCCGCCGGCACGCTCGGCCAGCCGCCCCACGCCCAGGGCAATGCCTTCCAGCTCAACGTCGAGACGCAGGGCCGGTTGACCGAACCCGCGCAGTTCGCCGATGTGGTGATCCGCACCGATGCCAACGGCCGTCAGGTCAAGGTGTCCGATGTCGCCCGCGTCGAGCTCGGCGCCCAGGATTATGGCGCGAACACCTATCTCAGCGGCCAGCAAACCGTCCTTGCCGCGATCTTCCAGCGGCCGGGGTCCAATGCGCTGGCCGCCGCACAGGCGGTGTCGGCCGAGATGGAGACGATGTCGAAGCGCTTTCCCAAGGGCCTCGAATATCGCGTCATCTACAACCCGACCGAGTTCATCGCCCAGTCGATCGACGCTGTGAAGACCACACTCGGCGAGGCGATGCTGCTCGTCGTGCTGGTGATCCTCGTCTTCCTGCAGAAATGGCGCGCTGCGATCATCCCGATCGTCGCCATTCCGGTGTCGCTGATCGGCACGTTCGCGGTGCTCGCCGCCTTCGGCTACAGTCTCAACAACCTTTCGCTGTTCGGCCTGGTGCTGGCCATCGGCATCGTCGTCGACGACGCGATCGTTGTCGTCGAGAATGTCGAGCGCAACCTGGAACGCGGCCTGTCACCGCTGGAGGCGGCGCGGACATCGATGGACGAAGTCTCCGGCGCGCTAGTCGCGATCGTGCTCGTGCTGGTCGCGGTCTTCGTGCCGACGGTGTTCCTGACCGGGCTTTCCGGCGCCTTTTACCGCCAGTTCGCCGTGACGATCTCGACCGCGACCATCATCTCGCTGCTGGTCTCGCTGACCTTGTCACCGGCGCTCGCCGCGCTGTTGCTCAAGCCGACGGCCGTGGCCGGCGACAGCAACCGCGTGACCCGCCTGCTTCGCCACGCCGGCGCCCGCTTCAACCACGGCTTCGAGCGCATGGGGGAGGCGTACGCACGGCTCACCCAGCGGCTGGTGGCCGCGCCGAAGCGGATGATGCTGGCCTATGCCGCGCTGATCGGCGTGACCGTTGGCGTGTTCGCGCTGACCCCGAGCGGCTTTGTCCCGGCGCAAGACCAGGGCTATTTCCTGACCGTCATCCAGCTGCCGCCCGGCGCCTCGGTCGAACGCACCGACGCCGTGATGCAGAAAGTCGCCAAGCGAATCCTGCCGCTCGCCGGCGTCAAGGGCGCCGTGATGCTCGCCGGCTTCGACGGTCCGTCGCAGACGCTCGCGCCCAACAGCGCCGCCGCGTATATTCCGCTCAAGAGCTTCGAGGAGCGCAAGACGCTCGGCGTCACCCTCGCCAGCATCATGGCCGAGGCACAAAAGGCGACGGCGGACATCAACGAGGCACGGCTGATGATCGTGCCGCCGCCGCTGATCCAGGGCATCGGCTCGGCCGGTGGCTATCGGCTGATGGTGCAGGATCGGGAGGGCCAGGGCTATGACAAGCTCGGCAAAGTGTCGTCCGACCTGATCGCCAAGGCTAACCAGACCAAGGGCCTGGCGCAGGTCTATACCTTCTTCGACACCGCGACGCCGCGCATCTTCGCCGACGTCAATCGCGCCAAGGCCAATCTGCTCGGCGTGCCCCCGGAACGCGTGTTCGAGGCGCTGCAGGTCTATCTCGGTTCGGCCTTCGTCAACGACTTCAACCTGCTGGGCCGCACCTATCGCGTCACGGCCCAAGCCGATGCGCCGTTCCGCAACACCACCGCCGACATCGCCAACCTGAAGACGCGCTCCAATTCCGGGCAGATGGTGCCGGTCGGGTCGGTCGCCACCTTCCGCGACAAGACCGGGCCGTATCGGGTCGTGCGCTACAACCTGTTCCCGGCGGTCGAGATCGATGGCGACACCGCCAAGGGTTCTTCGTCGGGCCAGTCGCTGGTGGCGATAGAGCGGCTCGCCGAGACCGCGTTGCCCAGCGGCTATGCCCATGACTGGACGGGCATCGCCTATCAGCAAAAGCTCGCCGGCAGCACGGCCGCCATCGTGTTCGCCATGGCCGTGGTCTTCGTCTTCCTCGTGCTGGCGGCGCAGTATGAAAGCCTGACGTTGCCGCTGGCGATCATCATGATCGTGCCGATGTGCCTGCTGGCGGCGATGACCGGCGTCAACCTGCGCGGCATGGACAATAATGTCCTGACCCAGATCGGGCTGGTCGTGCTGATCGCGCTTGCCGCCAAGAACGCCATCCTGGTCGTGGAATTCGCCAAGCAGGCGGAGGAACAGGACGGCCTGTCGCCGATCGACGCCGCTGTGCGGGCCGCCAGGGATCGGTTGCGACCGATCCTGATGACCAGCTTCGCTTTCATCCTCGGCGCCGTGCCGCTGGTGATCGCTGAAGGCGCCGGCGCCGAACTGCGCCAGGCACTGGGGACGGCGGTGTTCTTCGGAATGATCGGCGTCACCGGCTTCGGACTGCTGTTCACCCCGACCTTCTATGTCGTTGCCCGCGCGCTGGCCAAGCGCTTCGCACGCCGCCCCGCTGCTCTCGCGCCCCACCTCCAGCCCGCCGAATAGGACAGCTGCCATGAAGTCCCTTTTCCTTGCCGGCCTGTCGGCGCTGAGCCTTGCCGCCTGCGCCGCCGGCCCCGACTATGTCGTGCCGATCCCGCCGCCAGCGGCAGCCGGCGCTTTCGTGACCGCCAATCCCGCCACTGTTGCAGCGCCGACGGACAATGGCTGGTGGCGCATGTACGACGATCCGGTGCTCGACGGCCTGGTCGCCGACGCGCTGGCCGCCAACACCGATATCCGCGTCGCGGTGGCGCGGCTCGACCGGGCGCGCGCCTCGCTGCGCGGCGCCAAGACCGATCGCGAGCCGCAGGTGGGGCTCGCTGCCGGCGGCAGCTATGGGCGCGCCTCGCAATTCCAGGCGCTGCCCGGCTTCGATCGGGAGCGTGCGACCTATGATGTCGGCCTCGAGATCAGCTACGAGGTCGACCTCGCCGGCCGCGTCAGCCGCAATATCGAGGCGGCACGCGGCGACCTTGGCGCACCGCGGCCGATGCCGACGCCGTCCGTGTTGCCGTCGTCGCCGGCACGACCCGCGCCTATCTCGACGCCGCATCGGCGGCCGAGCGCCAGGCCGTGGCGGAGCGGATCCTGGCGCTGTTGACCCGGTCGGCGGCGCTGACCGGCAAGCGCGTCGACGCCGGGCGCGCGACGCGGTTCGACCAGGTCCGGATCGCGACGTTGCGGGATCAACGCGCCGCATTGATCCCCGTCATCGCGGCCGAGCGCCAGGCGGCGCTGTTTCGCCTCGCCACGCTGACCGGCCGCACACCCGGGGACCTGCCGGACAGCGTCGGCGCGCGCACGAGCATACCGCGCCTCGGCCAGCCGATCCCCGTCGGCGATGGCGCGGCCCTGTTGGCCCGCCGCCCCGATATCCGCGCCGCGGAACGCCGTCTTGCTGCGGCAACTGCCCGGATCGGCGTTGCGACGTCGGAACTTTACCCCAAGATAACCCTCGGCGGCTCGATCGGCTCGACCGCGACCAGCCTCGGCGACCTGTTCACCGGCGGCCCGATCCGCTGGCTGCTCGGGCCGCTGCTCAACTGGTCGCTCAACCAGTCCGCTGCTCGCGCCCGGATCGCGGCCGGCGAGGCCGACACGCGCGGCGCGCTGGCCACGTTCGATGGCCAGGTGCTGACCGCGCTCGAGGAGACCGAAATCGCGCTCTCCAATTATGCGCGCGAGCTCGACCGCCGCGTCCTGCTGCAGTCGGCGCGTGACAACGCCGCCACCGCCGCCCGCATCACGCGTGCCCGGCAGCGCGAAGGGCAGATCGATTTCCTCGAAGTCCTCGATGCCGAGCGTACCTTCGCCGATACCGAGGCCGAGCTGGCAGCGGCTGATGGCCGCCTCGCCAACGCTCAGGTCGACCTGTTTCGTGCATTGGGCGGAGGATGGCAGGCGCGGAACGATGCCTGATGGACCGGATGCCATGATCGCGCGGTCATGACGGCGAGGTCGTTTGCCGGAGTGCAAATAGCGCGAATTGCGGGTCTGCCGCCTGAAGCAGGGGGTGACCGCGACGTTTGTATCGCCCACCCGGTGACACCCGCGCCCTGTGCCCACCTGAATTACGGCCGATGGTCGCGAACTGGATGGCCATAGGCCCAATGCTACGATCCATCTGGCGCTGCTCGTCACCTGACCGCCGGGATTCATCCGGCACGACCAGGATGGCAGGTTGCGCGACGCCCCGTCTGACGCCATCGTCGCGGACACTTACCGGGGAGCCCAAGTTGCGCACAATTCTTGTAACGGCGATCGCGCTTGTCGCGCTGCCGTCAACGGCGGCGGCGGCTGCACCCGAAGCCCTGTTCGGCGGGACGGTCGCGCTCGATGGACTGCTGCCGGTCCATGTGGGCAAGTCCAAGGGCCAGATCTTCCTGACCCTGCCCGCGCCGGCTGCCGACGGCGTCGCCGCCCGATATCTTTACACGGCCGCACTTCGAACCGGGCTTGGTTCGGCGCCGATTGGCCTCGACCGCGGCCGGATCGGCGAAAGCCAGGTGATGGTGTTCCGCCAACTCGGCAACAGGATCGCCATCCAGTTCGAAAACACGCGCTTTCGCCCGCCGGCAGGCCAAACCGGCGGCAGCAGCGATTTTGCCGTCTCCACGGTCTGGATGGGGCCGGCCGTGCCGCTCTCCGATGGCCGCGTCGCTGTCGACATCGCACCGTTTCTCGCCACCGATAGCGCCGGCGTGGCGCGGGCCCTTGGTAACGCCGAGGACAGTGCAGGCACCGGCCTCGGCAGCCAGAGCACTGGCGCCGGCAAGGGCTTCAAGCTCGATGACAAGTTGAGCGGTGTCGATGCCGGATCGGTGAAGTTGTTCCCCGACAATCTCGAGATCGATGCGCTGCAGACCTTTGTTTCGGATACCCCGGGCGACGAGATCGAGAACATCGCCCCCGATCCCCGCAAGGTCAGCTTCATCGTCCACCACAGCTATGTCCGCCTGCCCGCCGCGGGATTCGTGACGCGCGCCTTCGACCCGCGTATCGGCGGCATCGGCCCGACGCAAAGCGTCGACTACAGCCGACCGCTCGGCCGGGACGTGGTCAGCGATGTCGCTGCACGGTTTCGCCTCGAAAAGCTCGACCCGACCGCGGCGCGGTCGCGGGTCAAAAAGCCGATCATCTTCTATCTGGATCGCGGTACGCCGGAGCCGGCGCGTTCGGCACTGCTCGAAGGCATCAACTGGTGGGGCCAGGCCTTTGACGCCGCCGGCTACATCGATGCCTTCCGCGCCGAATTGCTGCCGGAAGGCGCCGATCCGCTCGATGTTCGCTATAACTTCGTCAATTGGGTCGATCGCGCCACGCGCGGCTGGTCCTATGGCCTGTCGATCGTCGACCCGCGAACCGGCGAGATCATCAAGGGCATGGTCGTGTTGGGCTCCGAGCGCGTGCGCCAGGATATATTGATTTTCCAGGGTCTTGTCGGTGCCGACAAGACCGGGCGCGGCGGCCCCAATGATCCCGTCGTCGCGGCGCTGGCGCGGTTGCGACAGCTTGGCGCCCATGAGGTCGGCCACACGCTCGGCTTTGCCCATAACTTCGCCGCGTCGACGCAGGATCGCGCCTCGGTGATGGACTATCCGGCGCCGCGCATCGGACTGGTCGCGGGTCGCCCCGATCTGTCCGATGCCTATGGCGTCGGGATCGGGAAATGGGACAAGGCCACGGTTTCCTGGCTCTATGCCGCGCCCGACGATGCCGCCGCCCGGGTGGTTGCCGACGCGGCGATCGCGACCGGTTTGCGCTATGTCCAGGACGAGAATGCGCGGCGTCCCGATGCAGCGCAGCCCTGGGGCGGCTTGTGGGACGACGGCGCCGATCCGGCCGCCGAACTGGTTCGCATGCTCGCCGTCCGGCGCGCGGCGATCGACAATTTCGGCCTCGCCGCGCTGCTGCCGGGTGAACCCGTTGCCGAACTGCGCCGCCGCTTCGTTCCCATCTGGCTGTTGCACCGCTACCAGGTCAATTCGGCGGCAAAGGCGCTGGGGGGCGTCGATTCCACCTATTCCATTGCCGGCAGCGGTCCGGACAGCGGCGCCGTCGTTTCGCCCGCCGTCCAGCGCACAGCCCTGGCTGCGCTGCTCGCCACGCTCGACCCCGAACAGCTGCGCGTGCCGCCGGCGCTGCTGCCGCTGCTGTCGGCCGGTCGCAATGCCAGCTACAACCGTCAGTACAGTATCGAGCTGATGGCCACCGCTGGCGGCCCGGTCTTTGACCAGTTGGTGGCGGCGGACGTGGCGGCGCAGGTGACACTGGGCACCATGCTGGCGCCGACCCGGCTGGCACGGCTGATGGCCCAGCATGCCGCCGATCCGGCGGCGCTGGGCGTGCAGGACGTGCTCGACAGGCTGACCGCGGCGACCATTACCGGAAGCGACGACCCGCTGCGCCAGCGCATCGCCTATCGTACCATCGTCACCATGGCGCAGGTCGCACGCCGTCCCGGCACGACGCCGGAAGTCGCGCTGATGCTCGGGCAGCAGGTCGACACGATCGCCATGAGCCTATCGCGCCGCAAGGCCGACGGCTGGAGCCTCGCACTCGCTCGCCAGCTGCTCGATGCCCAGCAGTTGGAACGCCTGCTTGCCGATCGGCCGCGCTTGACAGACGTACCCCCCGGCGACCCGATCGGCGAGAGCGATTGGTTCTAGCGCATGTCCTGTTCAGTCAGCGCCGGCCCGTTCTCCCGCCCGTGCCGATTACACTTGGACTGAACACATCCCAAGCGCTCTCGGCCCCCGGATACGATCACGGTGCCAGCGTGTCTGGATGACGGCATCGTGGCGGCGCGACCCCGCTATGCGCGGCGGTCAGGAATCGTTGGACCCGGTCTGCTGAAGGAACCAATCGACAAATATCTGCGCGGAACTCGATAGAGGCGCGGACGACTTTGTGAGCAGATAGAACTGGTTGTTGGACGGTATGCGCATGTCCGACAACGGCTGGAGCTTCTCCTGCTTCAGGAGATCGCCGACAAGGGCCGTGTGACCGATCATGAAACCGCCCCCTTGCACGGTGGCGTCGACCGTCATCGCATAGAGCGTGAATGTCTGCGTGCTGAGTCTTTCGGGCCAGGTGTGTCCGGTGCGCCCCAGCCAGTCGGTAAAATCATGTTCCCAATAGTTATCGACCATCAGCGGCACACCCACCGGCAGGCCGCGGTCATCGATTTCCGCCGTCTGCATCAGCTTGGGACTCGCCACCGGCACAAGTTCGTCGAAAAAGAACTGGCGATGTTCGCAGCCGGCGAATGGCGGTCGGCTGTGGCGAATCGCAATGTCGAAATTCGACGTGCGGAGATCGACGATGTTGGGGTCAGCCCAGATCTCCACGGTCGTGTTCGTATTGAGGGCGTGGAAACTTTCCATCCGCGGACCGAGCCAGAGCTGCGCGAACGCCGGCAGAACGGTGATCCGGACCGTTTGGGCCGCGCCGGCCGACGTAATCTCGCGCGTCGCCAGCATCAGCTGATCGAGCGCCGGAGCAATGCGTTGCGCATAGCGCTTGCCCGCGTCGGTTAACTTGACGCCCTGGGGATGACGCTGGAACAGGTTAACGCGCAGAAAAGACTCGAGCGCCTTGATGCGCTGGCTCACGGCGCCCGGAGTCACGCCCAGCCTGTTTGCCGCCAGGGCGAAACTCTCGGTTGCCGCAGTTTCGGCGAAGACGCGCAGCCAATCAAGATTAGGCGCTTCCCGAAGCATTAGGATTTCTGTTTCTGAGGCATAAGATTAGTCATTTGCGGACCCTTGGCTAAATGTCGATCACAAGAACGAAGACAGAGATAATACAGGTCAACATAGCGAAACGGCAAGACCGAGAGTGTCAAAAGCAGGCCTAGATTTGATGGGGCTGCGGAACGTTCTTCTCCCGATTACCCGGGCAGGGTCGGTGCGCTCCAATCCCGTGGTAACCCGTGGTGAACGTTCGATCATGATGTGAATGCCCGCGTCGCCGACGCTGTGCCCGGGGCCCGGCGCGCATGACCTGGGCGGCGGCAAGCGGCGCACGTGGGCCGGCGGCGCGAGCTTCGAGTTCCCGCTCGCGGGTATCGACACAGAGGCGACCGGCAGGGCGGCCGGGCGGCGGCAATCTTTGCAACCTATCGTGTTCAAGGCGATTCGAATGGCAGATCAATTTCCCGAGTACAAACCGTCAGCCAATGCGGCCGACTGGGAAGCGACAACCCTTGCCGCAAGCCTCGAAAAGATGCCGCGGCGCCAGGCGGCGTTTCCGACGGCATCGGGACTGCCGATCAAGGACCTGTATACCGCCGAGGACGTACAGGCTGTCGATCCGCTCAAGGACATCGGGTTTCCGGGTGAGTATCCGTTCACCCGTGGTGTCCATGCAACGATGCACCGGGCGCGGCCTTGGACGATCCGGCAGGTGGCGGGCTTCGGGACGGCCGAGGATACCAACGGTCGCTACAAGTATCTGATGGAGCATGGCGAGACCGGGCTCTCGACCGACTTCGACCTGCCGACGCTGCTCGGGCTTGATTCGGATCACCCGGTCGCAATTCCGGAGATCGGGCGCATCGGCGTCGCGGTAGATACGCTCGAGGACGTCCGTCTGCTGATGAAGGACATTCCGCTCGACAAGGTTTCGACGTCCTACACGATCAACGCCTCTGCATTCGTGATGATCGGCATGTACGAGGCCGTCGCCAAGGAACAGAATGTTCCCGACAATCTGATCACGGGAACCTGCCAGAACGACATCCTCAAGGAATATACCGCGCAGAACGAATATATCTATCCGCCGCGACAGTCAGTACGACTGGTCGTGGATACGATGGAATATGCGGCCAAGATGATGCCGCGCTACAATCCGGTCAGCGTGTCCGGCTACCATATCCGGGAAGCGGGATCGACTGCGGTCCAGGAACTGGCGTTCACGCTGGGTGCTGCCCATTGCTACGTCACCGAGGCCATGAAGCGCGGAATTTCGGCTGACGAGGTGGCGCCTCGGGTTTCGTTCTTCTGGGACATCCACAACGATTTCTTCGAGGAGATCTGCAAGCTGCGCGCTGCGCGACGCCTCTGGGCGCGCATGATGCGCGACTGGGTAGGCGCCAAGGACCCGCGGTCATGGATGATGCGCGCGCATAGCCAGACGGCGGGCGTCACGCTGACGGCGCAGCAGCCGGACAACAATGTGGCGCGCACCGCGATCCAGGCGCTGGCGGCGATCCTGGGCGGCACCCAGTCGTTGCACACCAATTCCAAGGACGAGGCGATCCAGATTCCTTCGGAAGGCGCCATCAAGATCGCGGTCCGCACGCAGCAGATCCTGATGCTGGAAACGCGGGTTGCCGATATCATCGATCCTCTGGCCGGGTCCTATTATGTCGAGAACCTGACCCAGCGTCTGGAAGAGGAGGCCGAAGCCCTGTTGCGTCGGGTCCTCGATCGTGGCGGCATGGTGGAATCGATCGAGGACGGCTTCATCCAGCGGGAAATCTCCGACTCCGCCGCAGCCTATCAGAAGGCCTTGGAAGAGAAGCGGGAGTTCATCGTCGGCGTGAACGTCAATGTCGATCCCGACGAGGCGCTGCCTTTCGAGCAGTTCAGGTTGGACCCCGGCCTTGGCGAACGCCAGATCAAGCGGACACAGTCGATCCGGCTGCTTCGCAACGGATCCGAACATGCCGCCGCCTTGCGTGAGATCGAGCAGGCCGCGCGCGGCAATATCAACACGATGCCCTCGGTCGCGCGCGCGATCCGTGCCGACGCGACCATCGGCGAGATCTGCGACGTGATGCGGGGCGTGTTCGGCGGCTACAGCCCGCCGATCGTCTACTGATCGAAATCTGGAGAGATACATGAAAACGCCGCTACGCGTCGTCGTTGCCAAGCCCGGACTGGATGGCCACGATCGGGGAGCCAAGATCATCGCCCGCGCTTTCCGCGACGCCGGGTTCGAGGTGATCTACACCGGCATCTTCCAGACCGCCGAGATGATCATTCGCACGGTTCTGGAGGAGGATGCGGACGTGCTGGGCCTCAGCATCCTGTCCGGGTCGCATCTCCATTTCTCGGAAGAGATCTGCAAGGGGTTGCGTGCGCAGTCGGCCAAGGAAGTGCTCGTGTTGATGGGTGGCATCCTGCCGCCATGGGATATCGAGAAGGTCAAGGAGTCGGGCGTTGCCGAGGTCTTCGGGCCCGGGACGCCGACGACGGCGATCATCGAATATGTCCACCAGTGGGACAGCGCGCGGTGAACCGAACGGTCCACGGACGTGCACTTCGTCTGGACGCTATCCTTTCCAATGCGGCGGTATCGAACCCCGAGCGGGCCGCGGTCATCTTTCAGGGCGAGTCCCTGACCTATGCCGAAGTCAACGATCGCACGCGCCGCTTGGCCGCCGTGCTCGCGTCGCTCTACGTCGAAAAGGGCGATCGCGTCGCCTTCTGGGCGGCCAACCGGCCCGAGTTTCTCGAAGTGATCTTCGGGGTGTCGCAGCTTGGTGCGATCGCCGTTCCTCTGGATCACTGGTGGCAGCACCAGGATGCCTTTGCTGCGCTCGCGCAGGTCCGTCCGAAGATCCTGATCCTTGGCGCCGCGCAGGTCGCCATGCTTGCCGCGTTCGGGTCGGAGCTGGCGGCGATCGGTGTCGCTCATATCCTATCGCTCGACGAAATCCCCGGCACGAGCCACCGTTCCTACGCGCAGGCGCTGGCGCAAGCCTCGCCACTGTCCGAACCGACGGCGGTTTCAGCGCTGGATCCGGCCTTGATCCTGTTCACGTCCGGATCGACGGGGCGATCCAAGGGGGCAACCCATACCCACGGTGGTCTGTGCGCCACGGCGATGATCATGGCCGTGGAACTCGGGCTACGTGAATCCGAACGGACCCTGCATTTCCTGCCGTTGTTTTCATCCTGCCTGGAGCATGTGATTCCGCTGACGCTGGTGCGGGCGACGCATGTCATCATGCCGCAATTCGACGCCGCCGGCGTCTGGCGCGCGATTGCCAAGCACCGGATCACCCATTTCGACGCCGTTCCCACGATACTCCGCCGGATGCTGGACTGTGCACCTGCTCTCGCCCCGTCATCGCTCCGGCTTATTACCTATGCCTCCGAACCGATGCCGGTGCCGTTGATAACGGAACTGCTGGAACGCTTGCCCGATACGGAGTTCGTCCAGTTCTACGGCATGATCGAGCAATTGTGCGTCACTGTTCAAGGCGCATCGCAGCACCGGACCAAGCCTGGGACCGTCGGGCGTCCCATGCTTGGGGCGGAACTGCGGATCCTCGGTCCGGACGGCGAACCGGCCGCCGCCTCTGACGTTGGCGAGATCTATGCGCGAACGCCGACCATGTTCGCCGGCTACTGGAGCGATCCGGACACGACCGCGCAGGTAATGAGCGATGGCTGGATGAAGACCGGCGATGTCGGATACATGGACGGCGACGGCTTCCTCGTTCTGTCAGGGCGGACAAAGGAGGTCATCAAATCGGGCGGCGTGACGGTCATACCCGGCGAAGTCGAAGCGGCGCTCATCAGTCATCCCCTGATTCGCGAAGCGGCCGTCGTCGGCATTCCCGATGATTTCTGGGGAGAGGCCGTTCACGCGTTCGTCGTGCTTAACGACGGCGCGATGGCTACCGAAACTGAGGTCATTGCCTTCTGCCGCGGCCTTCTTACCGGGTACAAAACGCCAAAGCTGGTGCATTTCGTCGATGATCTGCCGCGTACGGGGATCGGAAAGATCTCGCGCCGCGAAATCCGCGACCAGTTCCTGCGCGTTAGGGCAGCAGAGGCAGCGGCATGATCGAAAGTATAATTCGACTGCGCATGTCGACCAGCGATGGCCACTACGCCGGCGGTCTGGTCGATGGCGCGCGGATACTGCAGCTTTTCAGCGATGCGGTCACCGAAGGATTGATCCGGCATGACGGCGACGAAGGTCTCATGCGGGCCATGAATGCTGAATTCCTTGGGCC
>JANOCM010000141.1:0-9174 GCA_031412175.1 Alphaproteobacteria bacterium | reverse complement strand
CGGTGGCGCATCTCGCGCGCCGCCTTGTTGGTGAAGGTGACGGCGAGGATTTCGGATGGCCAGGCCAGCCGGCTGAACAGGATATGCGCCAGCCGCGCCGTCAGCGCCCGCGTCTTGCCGGTGCCGGCGCCGGCGAGGATCAGCACCGGGCCTTCGGTGGTCAGCACCGCGTGGCGCTGCGGGGCGTTGAGCCCGGCCAGCCAGGGCGGTGTGTCGGAGGCGGGGAGGGCGGCCATCGGCGAACAAGTAGAGAACGTGCGGCCAAAAGCCAAGCGCTCTGCGCCACCCCTGGTTGAAGCGCCCGGGATTTTCGCTAAGCAGCCGGAATGACCCCTGCGCCGCTGCCCGTTCGTCCTGCGACGCCTGCCGACCTGCCGGCGCTGCACGCGCTGGTCGAGCGCGCCTATCGCGGCAGCGACGGCGCGCCGGGGTGGACGCACGAGGGGCATTTGTTCGACGGCCAGCGCACTGATGTCGATGCGCTGGCGGCGATGATTGCCGAGCCGGGCCAGATGATCCTCGTCCATGATGGCGACGATGGCCCGCGTGCCTGCGTGCTGATTGCTGCCAATGGCAACGGATTTGCCTATCTCGGGCTGCTTTGCGTCGACCCGCGGCTTCAGGCCGGCGGCATCGGCCGGTGGATGATCGCCGCTGCCGAGGCGGAGGCGGTGGCGCGTCTTGGCGCCCGCGTGATGGAGATGACGGTCATCGACGCTCGTCGCGACCTGATCGCTTGGTACCAGCGCCGTGGTTATGTGCCCAGCGGCGAAACCCGGCCGTTGCCGCCCGATGTCGGCACGTCGCGCGAACCGCTGGCACTTGTCGTCCTCACCAAGGTGCTGCGGACTTAAGTCCGACGCCGCGCCGCCGTTTCCCTGTCCATCGAGCCGTGACCGCCGATGGGGAGACGCGCATGTCCGTTATGTTCCGGCCGCCGATCGCGGTTACGACGGCGATCGGCTGGCGGCAGGTGTTCGGCTTTGGCCAGGGCCAGGACCCGTTCTTTGCCCGCGTGCGCGCCGCACAGCTGCAGGCGCTCAACCGCTATGTGCCGTTCAACGTCACGTTGATGACGATCAATGTCGCGGCGCTGGTCTGGTCGCTGCGCGACATTACCGCATTCGATTTCCTGCTGCGCTGGGGCGCGGTGATGGGCGGGCTGGCGCTGTTGTGGACGCTGCGCTTCCGCGACGTCGCGCGGCGCGGCGAGGCCAGCGAGGCCAGTCCGCGGCTGTTCTGGAACGTCTGCGGCGAGGTGGTGGCGTTCGGCGTGTGCTGGGCGGCGATGGTGGTGCACCTGCTGCCGATTGCCGCGTTGCCGGCGCAGGCGCTGCTGATCCTGCTGTCGCTGACCGCGATGGGCGCCTGCGGTTTCGCCGCTGCGGTGATGCCGCTGTGTGCCATCACGCTGGTGGTGACCATCGGCACTGCCACGGTCATCGCCATGCCGGCTGGATCGCCGCTTGGCGGCCCGATGGTGCAACTGGCGTTCCTGACCTTTGGCCTGCTCATCATCCGCGGCGTCATCGTCACCAGCTTTGCGATGATGGCGCGGATGCGCACCCAGGCCGACCTGACCGAGCGGACGGAAGTGGTGCGGCTGTTGCTCAACGAATTCGAAGCCAATGGCAGCGACTGGCTGATCGAGGTCGATGTCGAAGGCCGGTTGACGCATGTCTCGCCGCGCCTTGCCGATGTCGCCAAGCGCCCGCGCGAAACCTTGCTCGGCGCGTCGCTGCTGACGCTGCTCGGCGACGAGCGCCATCGCGAGGGCCGCGCCTCGGTCAAGGCGCTGACCGGCAGTTTCCTGGCGCGGCGGGCGTTTCGCGATATCACGGTGCCCGTCGCTGTCGCCGGCGAAACGCGCTGGTGGGCGCTGTCGGGGACGCCCAAGCTCGATGGCCTCGGCAATTTCTCGGGCTTTCGCGGTGTCGGGCGCGATGTCACCGAAGTGCGGCGCAGCCATGAACGCATCGCCCAGCTGGCGCGCTTCGATCCGCTGACCGGCCTCGCCAACCGCGCGCTGTTCCGCGAAGCGCTCGACGATGCGCTGGCGCGCGCGACGCGGACGCAGAAAAGCTGCGCCCTGCTGTTCATCGATCTCGATCGCTTCAAGGCGGTCAACGACACGATGGGCCACAGCGTTGGCGACAAATTGCTGCGCGAGGCGGCCGGGCGGCTGCGCGATGCCGTGGGTGGCGGTGCGACGGTGGCGCGGCTCGGCGGCGACGAATTCGCCGTGATGCTGCCCGATGCGCTGCCGCGGCGGGCAGAGGCGGTGGCGCGCAGCGTCGTTGCGGCACTGTGCCGGCCGTTCGAGATCGATGGCCAGCTGATCGGCATCGGCGCCAGCGTCGGTTACGCGCTCGGGCCCGCCGATGGCGCCAGCGTCGACCGGCTGCTCAAAAGCGCGGACCTTGCATTGTACGAGGTCAAATCGAACGGCCGCGGCGCCACCTGCCGCTATGTTCCCGAAATCCGCGAACGCGCCGAGGAACGCCGCGCGCTCGAGGCCGACCTGGCGCAGGCGCTGGACAGGGGTGAGCTGTCGCTGGCCTTCCAGCCGGTCGTCGAGGCTTCGGACGAGCGCATCGTCGGGTTCGAAGCGCTGCTGCGCTGGCAACACCCGACGATCGGCAACATCCCGCCCGACAAGTTCATCCCGGTTGCCGAAGACACCGGTCTCATCATCCCGATCGGCCATTGGGTGATCGCGACCGCCTGCGCCTGGGCGGCGCGCTGGCCGAGCGACATCCGCATCGCGGTCAACCTGTCGCCGGCGCAGATCGACGATCCGCAACTGCTGACGGTGGTCGAACGCGCGCTCGCCGACAATGCGCTCGATCCCGAACGGCTCGAACTCGAGATCACCGAAAGCCTGTTCCTCAACGAAAAGGCCGCGACGATCGAGAAACTGGCGGCGTTGAAAGCCATGGGCGTGCGTTTCGCGCTCGATGATTTCGGCACCGGCTATTCGTCGCTCGGCTATCTCCACAAGGCGTCGTTCAGCCGCATCAAGATCGACCGCAGCTTTGTCAGCCGCGCGACCCAGGCCAATGGCGAAGCCAGCGCGATCATCTCGGCGATCGTCAACCTCGCCCATTCGCTCGACATGGCGACGACGGCGGAGGGGACGGAAACCCGCGCCGAATTCGAAACCATCCGCGCCTTGGGTTGCGAACAGGTCCAGGGCTATCTGTTCGGCCGCCCGATGCCGCCGGAGGAAGCCACAGCACTGGTGGTCGAAGCGCCGGTGCGCGAGCGGCTGGCGGCCGAATAGCGGCTATCCGATCCCGATCGCGCGCGCCTTGATCGCCGCCGCCGTGCGGTTATCGGCATCGAGCGCCGCCATCACCTGTGCGACATGGACCTTGACGGTTGCCGGCGCGATGGCGAGTTCGCGTGCGATGTCCTTGTTCGAAAGGCCGCGGACCAGCAACGCCGCCACTTCGGCCTGTCGCGGTGACAGCATGGCACGCGTCGGCGGCGGCCGTGCCAGCGCAAGCTCGGCAAGGCGGGGTGGCAGGTAGCGGCCGCCGGCCAGCACGAGGTCGATCGCTGCGCCGATGACTGCCAGCTTCGCCGACTTCGAAACGAATCCGGCAATTCCGGTCGCCATCAAATCGCGCAGAAGCGCGTCGTCGGCTTGCGCCGTCACGACGATCAGGCGTGCGGCGGGTGCTGCTGCCAGCAGTGCGGCGATGCCGGCGCGCGGGGTGGCGCCGGGCATGGTAAGGTCGGCAAGGATCAATCCGGCGCCCGGTGCTGCGGCAATCGCGGCGGGAAACGTGTCGGCCATCACCACGCGTGCCGCCGGCAGGCGCGCCAGCACCGCGGCGGCAAGCGCTTGTGCCACCAGCGGATGATCGTCGCAGATCAGGACATCGATGGCGTCGGTCACCATCATTCCGCAGCAAGCGCCAGTGCCGGCACCGCCGCCAGCGGCAGCCGCAGCACGAACGCAGCACCCGATTGCCAGCGCAGGTCGAGCGCCACGCTGCCGTGCATCAGCGCCAGCTGGCGGCGCACGGTTGCCAGCCCGATGCCGAAACCGCCGACGTCGACCGCAGACCCTTGCGTGAAATCGTCGAAAACCGTCGGCGCATCCACGAGGGCGACGCCGCGGCCATCGTCGATCACCCATAGCTCGGCATGGTCACCGCGTTTGCGCGCCGCCAGCAAGACATGTTCGCCGCCCGAATGGCGGATCGCGTTGGCGACGAGATTGGACAGCGCGCGGCGCAGCATGTCGGCATCGGCGCTGACCCAAAGCCGGCTCGGCAGCCGCCTGATCCTCATCCCCGCCGCGGTCGCGGCGGCACCATGCAGCAGCGCCGTACCGGCCAGCACGTCGTCGATGGCAACCGGGGCCAGCCGTGCTGCCACGGCATCGGCTTCGAGCTTCAGATGGTCGAGCATCGCCGCGATCAGCGCCTGGCACGATCCGAACGCGGCGTTTGCGCCATCGATTGCCCGGTAGCGCTCGGCACCAGGCGGCAGATCGAGTGCCACGTCGAAGAACATTCTGGCGGCATGGATCGGCTGCTGCAGATCATGGCTGGCGGCAGCGATGAAGCGGCTTCGCGCATCACGCGCTGCCTCGGCTGTCGCCAGCGCGGCGCGCGTTGCGTCTTCGGCAGCCTCGCTGGCCAGCTGGGCCTGGAGGGCGGTGACGACGGCCCGGCGGATGAGGCGGCGAAAGCCCAGCATCGTCACCCCGGCCATGCCGACAAACAGCGCCCACGCCTGCCAATAGTCCGGCTGGTTCCAGATGACCCAGCCGACAGCCGACGCGGTCAACAGCACGATATCGCGCGCCGGCATCGGCGTTGCGGCCGTCGACGCCGCAACCACGGTTGCGATATACCAGACATACAGCATCAGCATCAGCGGCTGCAGCCCCGGCCCCGCCGCCGGCATCAGGATCCAGACGCTGACCATGATGAGGCCCGACATCAGCGACTGCATCGCGACCGCCGCGCGCAGATAGCCGGTGGCCGGGGCATCGGGTTTGGCGTGCAGCGATCGCGCCATCGTCGCCGTGATCGCCACCAGCAGCGCCGCCATCGCCGCGACCCACAGGTCGATCGGCCACGGGACGGCGGCACGCGGCCGGAGCATGATTGTCACGAAGGCCAGCACGGTGGCCATTATGACAATGCCGATCGCGGTGGGCAGGCGCGCGGCGCGCAACTCGGCTTCGATGATGACAGGTGCCAGCCTCGCAACCCGGTGTGTCGTCACGGATTTGGGCGGCGCCCCCATCAGTCGTACGTCCTTTGGTGGAAGCGGCGAAGGTTGCGATACCATTAACTGTGCCGCGTCGCAAAGCCAGCGAAAGCGACGGGGGAAACAGCACATGCAAACCAATTCGGGCGATAAGTTCAAACGCTTCGGAATGATGGCGGCAGCGGCAGCGCTCGTCGGTTCGGGGCTTGCGCCGGCGCCGGCGCACGCCGTCGTCTACGACGCCTTTGCCAGCTTCAACGGCACACAGGGGGCCGGCAACTTCTTCTACGGCAGCGTCCTGAACGGCGTTTTCACCCTTGGATCGGCGTGCGGGCCGATCGATTTCCCGCTCAGCTCGTGCCTCGGCAGCGCGTCATACCCCTATTTCGGCGTCGCTGCTTCGGCCGGGCCGCACCTCGGCGCGACGCTGCCGACCGATCGCCTGCTTACGCACACGTCGAACACCCGGTTCGGTCTGATGGCCTGGCGCGCGCCGACCGCGGGCACCTATCAGATCGACGGTGTCGCCTCGTTGCATCACCAGAACGCCAATCTGGGCAATGGCATCGGCGTCACCGGCTATTTCCAGGAGGCCGGACAACCAATTCAGCTCGCCCCGCGCATCGCCGTCACCGCCGCCGGGCAGCAGACCTTCAGCCTGACGCGCAGTTTCGCCGCCAACGACATCTATGGCTTCATCATCGATCCCAGCGGCTTCAACGCCTATGACCTCAGCGGTATCAACGTCGTCGTCACCAGCATCGCGGCTCCGGGCGTGCCCGAGCCTGCATCCTGGGCCATGCTGATCGCAGGTTTCGGACTGACCGGCGCGGTAGCGCGCCGGCGGCGCGTGATGCAGCGCGTGACGGCCTAGCCCGCTCTCGCACCACGCGGATTCCCAGCCCTGGCGCCGGTGGGCGGCGCCGGCCGGGCCATGCCGCCTGACTGCGCCGCGCCGCAGTCGGGCGGCCGTTTTGTTCGGGCGTTGCGCGCGGCGCCTGCCCTGACGCAGCGCCTTTCGAGGCGCCGACGCAACCGCTGACACAGCCTCGCGTTGTCAACCGGCGTCCTGAACGCAGGCGCGGGCTCGCCACTCGGATCACCCCCATTCCAGGGTGGCCGGCTGTCACGAGGCCCGGTCCGGTTGGCATCACAAGGGAAGATTGAACATGGGTTGGATTATTGCACTGATCGTTGGCGGTATCGCGGGCTGGCTGGCCAGCATGGTGATGAAGCGCGACGCCTCGATGGGGATCTTCCTCAACATTGTCGTCGGTTGCATCGGGTCGGTGATCGGCAATGCGCTGTCGGGGCCGTTGCTCGGCATTCGCGGCAGCGTGCAGTCGTTTTCGCTGACCGGGCTGATCATCGCTTTTGTCGGCGCAGTCGTGCTGCTGGCGATCGTCAATTTCTTCCGTCGCGGCGCGGTCCGCTGAAAAATCGGCGTGGGTGGGGCTACTCCACCCACGCCTTCAGCAGCGTGTGCGCAATCGCCATCGGTGGCGGCGCCAGCCAGTCGCCGGTGCCCGCAAGTGCCGCGCGGACCTCGTCCTTGGTGACCCAGCGGGCTTCCTCGAGCTCGTCGGCGTCGATGGTGATGTCCATATTCACCGCCTCGGCAAAGGCGGCGATCATCAGCGATGACGGGAACGGCCAGGGCTGGCTGGCGAGATAGCGCACGCGGTTCACGCGAATACCCGATTCCTCGTACAGTTCACGGGCGACGGCTTCCTCGAGGCTTTCGCCCGGCTCGACGAACCCCGCTAGCGCCGAAAAGAACCGCCGCGGGAAATTCGGCTGGCGGCCGACGAGCGCATGGTCGCCCTTCACGGCGAGCATGATCACCACCGGGTCGGTGCGCGGGAAATGTTCGGCGTTGCACGCCTGGCAGGTGCGGGCATAGCCGGCCTTGTTCATCACCGTCGTGCCACCGCAGGCGGCACAGAATTTGTGGCGGGCGTGCCAGTCGAGCAGCGACCGCGCCTGGGCGACGATCTCGGCCCGGCCATCGCCCAATTGCACGGCAGCCGCCCGGGCATCGATGATCTGCCCGCCGAAATCGGCGACGAGATCGGCGCCGCTGGCGGCAGCGGCGAAACGCGGCGCGCCGCCATCCTTTTCGCCGGCGAGCCCGAGGAACACCGTCACCGCGTCGTGCGGCACGTCGGACCGATAGGCCCAGAGGATGTCGGGGTGCTCGCCGGTGGTCAGCACCGGTTTGAGATCGTCCATCACCAGCCAGCGCGCATCGGGGCGGGCGCGCAGCGCGACCATCGACGCCGGGTCGCGGCGCAGGTGATCGGCGCGATCGAGCGGCGATCCGGTGATGCCCACCTCGGGAACGCTCCAGCCGGCGAACGGGTCAGTCATGCAGCCTCCAGATCATGCGCGAGCGCGAGCGTCGCGGCCTTTTGAAACAGCGTCGGGAAACCGCTGGCCAGCGCTTCATCGACGTTCAGCCAGTCGCCGGCAAGGGCCGGACGTTCGGCAAGGCGCAGCGCCCTGACCGACAGCACCAGCTCGAAATGGGTAAAGCCGTGCGAGACGGCGCCGAGGTCCTGCCAGTCACCGGCCAGCGGCGGCGCCGGATCGCCGCGCCAGTCGCACGATGGCAGTGCGCGCATGCCGCCGAGCAGGCCTCTGGCCGGCCGCACGACCGTCAGCACCTGGCCCTGCGCTTCGATCCACCAGGCGGTGCCGTGGCGGGTCGGGCGCGGGCGCTTGGCGGCCTTGACCGGCCATTGGGTCGGGTCGCCGTTGGCGGCGGCGCGGCAGTCGGCCTGCAGCGGGCAGATCAGGCAGCGCGGCGCCTTGGGCGTGCAGATGCGGCCGGCGAGGTCCATCAGGCCTTGCGCGAAATCGCCGGCAGCGTCCTCGGGCACCAGCGTTGCCAGCACGGCGCGGATGCGCGGCCGCGCCGCGGGCAGCGGCGTATCGATGGCGTGGAGGCGGGTGATGACGCGCTCGACATTCCCGTCGATGACGATCGCATGGGCGCCGAAGGCAAAGGCCGCGATCGCGGCGGCGGTATAGTCGCCGATGCCGGGCAGGGCGCGCAGGCTGGCTTCGTCGGCGGGAAAGCGGCCACCATGGTCGTGTATGACGGCTCGGGCACAGGCGAGCAGATTGCGGGCGCGGGCGTAATAGCCAAGGCCCGCCCAGGCCTGCATGACATCGCCATCATCAGCGGCGGCGAGCGCGGCGACATTCGGCCAGCGCGCGGTGAACGCGGCGAAATAGGACTGCACAGCCGCCACCGTCGTCTGCTGCAGCATGATTTCCGACAGCCAGACACGGTACGGCCAATCGGCGTCGGCGGGCAGCGGCCGGCCGGGCGGATTGCGCCACGGCAGTTCGCGGGCATTCCGCCCGTACCAGTCGATCAGCTGCTTTGCCGCGCTATCCGTCACGCAGCGCCTATGGCATGGATTGCGCCATGGCCAAAAAGCCCGAAATCGCCGCACCCCCCGAACGCTCGCGACGCGCCCGCGCCGTCGCCGAACTGGTGCCCGCCATCGGTGGCCAGGCGTTCCGGCGCTTCGGTTTCACCCAGAGTATCGTCGTCGAGCGCTGGGAGGAGATCGTTGGCGCGCGCTATGCCCGCCACAGCCGCCCCGAATCGCTGGCGTTTCCGCGCGGGAAAAAGGACGGTGGCACGCTGAAGATCGCCGTGACGGGGGCGCTGGCGCCGATGCTGCGCCATGTCGAGCCGCAGGTCATCGAGCGCGTCAACCGCCTGCTCGGCTATGCCGCGGTCGAACGCATCATGCTGCGCCATGCCGACATGGAGGCGCGCGCCGCGCCGCTGGCACCGTCCGCGCCGGTCGAACTGACCGCCGAAACCCGGTCGACGCTGCGCGACATCGCCGATCCCGAACTGCGCGCCAGTCTCGAATCGCTGGCGCAGGCGCTGGGATCGAGCAAGGGGCCGCCGATCGTCCG